>NZ_JBSFUA010000009.1:0-259516 GCF_053591555.1 Crossiella sp. NPDC003009
GCTGGGGTGGGGGGGTGGGGTGGGTCTGGTGTGGGGTCGGGTGTTTGTTGGTTGTGGGGGGGGGGCGGGGCGCGCGGCGCCGCCCCCCCCCCCCCCCCCCCGCCGGGCCTGCCGGGTGGCAGGCGATTGGTGGTGGGTGGGTCAGGCCTGGGCTGGGATCAGCCGGCCGTCATCCGTCGGATCTCTAGGTAACTTATGGGTGGTTTTACTGGGAGTTGGCCGCCAGGACCTGGGTGGGTGGCGGCGACTGGGTTTGGTGCCACGGCCTATTGGGGTTGTGGGAGCGTTTGTCACCGTGGGTACGAGTGTTGTTTGTCATTGTTCTGCCGCTTGGGTGAGTGGGGTGCGGAGAACGGTGGTGAGTATTGCGGACCGGAGATTGCATGATGGTGTGCCTGGCAATCGGTTGCCCGCCTCGAAAGGATCTGTGTGGCGGGTGGCGCTCGGTTCTCATATTTCTGTCAATACGACGACCGGGTGATACCCGGCGGCGGAATCAGAAACGGAAGAGCGGACCCTTTTCCAGGTACAGCACGCAATCGTTGGGGAACGTTTCCTGATAGCTGATGGCGCGTCCGTTCCAGACGCCGCGGGCGGTGACCGTGATCGGTGCGTAGATCAGGTAACACGGCTCCTCGCGGCCGGTGTCCACGCGGCGGGGGTCGCCGCCCGCTTTCTTCAGCTCGCGGCAGGACCAGGTGGGCTTGGGGTGACTGCCACCGATGGGGTCGCAGGTCAGCGTGCTGGAGCGGGCGTCCCTGGTGGGAGCCTCGCCTGGGTTGACGGTCAGCACCAGCCAGCTTGCAGCTCGCGGAGCCGCCGTGGTGGCGGCCGCGGTCGGCGCGGCGGCCACGGCAAGGGGCAGCAGGGTCGCTGCCAGCCCGAGTGCCAACGGCAGAAGTCGCTTGCGAGACATTGTTCGCCTTTCAAGGAATGAGTCCGTTTGTGGCGACCTGTTCCGGCCACCATGATGAATACGAATACAGCCATTGCGGCGCACGGTGACTGTGGTCACATGACTGCCGGGTAACACGCATTCCTGTCCCACGAATGGCGGTACGCAGCAGGCCCGGAACATACGAAGCTTGTCCCTGAAAGCAACGAAGCTTGCCAACGCGCCGGTTCTGCGGTGTCATCAGGGTGTAACGCACTCTGGATGACCGCCCTCATGGCCGGGCCGCGCCTCGAAAGGAAACACCGGTGATTACCCCAGGATCTACCGGGTTGATTTCTGACGGGGCGAAGGGGCAGTTGGTGAAGGACAAAGGTGGTTTGGATGGTGAGACGTCTGCCGTGGCGACGCGGCAGAACTTCTGGCGGGAGTGCCTGCGGCTGCGGCCATCGCTGATCCGGGTGGCCCGGCGGCAAGGGGTGAGCCCCGCCGAGGCGGAGGACGTGGTGCACGACGCGTTCCTTCGTGCCGCTCAGTACACGCAGCTCGACCCCGGAAGGCTGATGCCCTTCCTGGTCGCGGTGGTCAAACGCCTGTGCGTGGACGAGTTGCGGCGGCGGGCATCAGCACAGCAAGTGTGCACCCACCCCAGACTTTTGCCCATGCAGGTGATCGATCCCGCCGATGTGGTGACGGATCGCCATGAGGCTCGCTGGTTGCTGGCCAGGTGTGGGAAATTGAGTCAGCGCGAATGGCTCGTCCTGCTGTGGCTTGATCAGGGACTTCCACATGAGGAGATCTCTCGTCTGCTCGGTACCACCCGCAGGGCGACCGAGTGCATCGCGAGCAGGGCGCGATGCCGGGTTCGCCGGTGGATGGCTCGTCGGCTCCGCTCAGCAGGGGAGCGAGCCGGCTACTAAATAGGGACCCCGGTGCGGTGTGCAGGGCACCGCACCGGGGACCCGATACGACGAAGGCGCCGCCTCACCTTTCGGTGGGGCGGCGCCTTCGTCGTTCAGCGTTGCGGCCCTGCTCGCTCCGCGGGGGAGCGGCGAGGTCAGATCTTGTTGGCGCGCAGCGCGAGGGCCGACTTCTTGTTCGCGGCCTGGTTGGCGTGGATCACGCCCTTGCTCGCGGCCTTGTCCAGCTTGCGGTTGGCCACGCGGAGCAGCTCAAGCGCCTTGTCCTTGTCCCCGGCCTCGGCGGCCTCGCGGAACTTGCGGACGGCGGTCTTGACCTCCGACTTGACGGACTTGTTGCGCAGGCGCGCCTTCTCGTTGGTCAGGATGCGCTTCATCTGCGACTTGATGTTGGCCATGGTGCTACCTCGGTCTCATCTGATCGGAAGTCGTGCCGCGCTTGATGGCGCTGCCAGACGTGCGCAGCCTTCCTCCAGGGCGGAAATGCCGCACGGCACGGCTGGAGATGCTAGCAGCCGTGCCGTGCGGACTCCCAATCGAGGCAGGTCAAGCCGGGGTTCAGCGCAGGGTCAGCGGCGTGGTCTTGCCGCCTGCCTCCACCAGGTACCCGCCCTTGGGCACCTCGCGACGGCCCGCGCCGTCCACATCGCCCATGGTCAGCGCCAGCTGGTCGGTGTCGAAGGTCACCTCCACCGACTTCTGCTCACCGGGGTTCAGGGTGACCTTGGTGAACCCGACCAGGCGCCGCTCCGGCACCTGCACCACGCTCACCGGCTGCTGGACGTAGACCGGCACGATCTCGGTGCCCGCCCTGGACCCGGTGTTGCGCACGGTGACCGAGACCTTCACGTTGTCCCTGGCCTTGACGATGCCCGGCGCGGCAGGCGCGCCGATCTCGAAGCTGGTGTACGACAGGCCGAAGCCGAACGGGTAGGCCGGGTCGTACTGCGAGCTGACGCCCGCGTTGGCGCCCGGCAGCTGGTCGTAGGACATCGGCTGGTCGCCGACAGTCTTGGGCCAGGACACCGGCAGCTTGCCGCTGGGGTTGGCCTTGCCGAAGAGCACGTCGGCCACCGCGTGCCCGCCCTCGGTGCCCGGCAGCCAGCCGGAGAGCAGCGCGTCCGCGTCAGCCACCGACCCCAGCACCCGGCCCCGGCCGGTCAGCAGCACCACCACGACCGGCTTGCCGGTCGCCTGCACCGCGTCCACCAGCTGCTGCTGCGCGGGGCTCAGCGAGGGGTCCTCGGTGTCGGCGGTGCCCTCCGCGCCCTCCTTCTCACCCAGCACGACCACGACCGCGTCCGCCGTCTTCGCCTCCGCGACCGCGGTGGCCTGGTCCTGGGCGTGGCTGATCTCGGTCTGCGGCGCGGCGGCCTTCAGGCCCTCCAGCACCGTGGTGGTCTCCGGGAACGGGCCGTTCGGCGGCACGCCCTGCCACTCCACGGTCCAGCCGCCGAGTTGACGGCGCGCGTCGTCCGCGGTGTCGCCGGTGACCACCAGCTTCTTGGCCGAACTCGACAGCGGCAGCGTGGACTTCTCGTTGCGCAGCAGCACCATCGACTCGGTCGCGGCCTTGCGGGAGAGGTCGGCCCCGTTGCCGCGCACCGCCTGCTCCGCCTTGGCCGGGTCCACGAACGGCTTCTCGAACAGCCCCAGCTCGAACTTCAGCTTGAGGATCCGCCGCACCGCCTCGTCGATCCGGCGCTGGCTGACCCGCCCGTCGCGGACCACGGTGACCAGGCCCTGGGTGAAAGCCTGCGCGTCGGACGGCTCCATCGCCATGTCCACGCCCGCGTTCACCGACATGGCGATCGCGCTCGGGTAGTCCGCCGCGACCTTGTGGTGGGTGACCAGCTTCTTCATGTCCTCCCAGTCGCTGACCGCGACGCCCTGGAAGCCCATCCGCTCCCGCAGCTGCTCCACCAGCATGTACCGCGAGGCGTGCACCGGGATGCCGTTGATCGCACCCGAGTTGATCATCACCGTCTTCACGCCGGCGTCGAACTGCGCCTGGAACGGCGGCAGCACGGAGTCCTGCAGCTGGCGCACCGGGATGAACGCGTTGGCCCGGTCGTGCCCGTTGAACGGCTGGGAGTACCCGGCGAAGTGCTTGGCCGTCGCGGTCAGCTGCGCGGTGTCCGAGGCCGGGGTCTGCATGCCCTTGACCGCCGCGGCGGCCAGCGAACCGGCCAGGAACGGGTCCTCGCTGTAGGCCTCGTAGTAGCGGCCCCACCGGGTGTCCCGCGCGAGGTCGGAGACCGGGGCGAAGTTCCAGAACACACCGGTGGCGCGCATCGCCTCGCCGGTGGCCTTGCCCGCCTGCTGGATCAGCTCCGGGTTCCAGGTCGCGCCGAGGCCGATCTGGTGCGGGAACATCACCGCGGCTGGCAGGTTGCTGTGCCCGTGCACGCCGTCGGCGCCGTAGATGATCGGGATCCGCAGCCGCTGGTGCTCCAGCGCGTACTTCTGGATCGCGTTGGTCATCTCCGCCCACGCCTTGGGGCTGGGGTCGGGCGCCGGGTTGTCGCCGCCGCCGGAGAGGATCGAGCCGACCTTGGCATCGCTGAGCACGGCCTTCATGCAGGACTCGACCAGCGGGCCCGGCCCGTAGTCGCAGTTGCCGCGCAGCTTGCCGAGGCGGATCTGGGCCATCTGCCCGACCTTCTCCTCCAGCGTCATCCGCCGGAGCAGGTCGCTGACCCGCCGCTCCACCGGGGCGGCGGCGTCCAGGTAGACCGCGTGACCGCGATCCTCACCCGGTTCCTGGGCCGTGCTGGCGTGGGCGGAGCCGAGCATCAAGGCCGCGACGGCCGTTAACGCGAGGGTGGGACGTGTCCGCAGCACAAAGCCTCCATTGGCGTGGGACGGTGTCAGAGAATGACCCTGATGCCCGGTTGCGGCCACGTCCATCGACTGAACGGCGGAATGTGGGAGCGCTTTCATACAGATGAAGTACAGCCATTATTTTGGCTTGAATTAAGCCTGCGGGCTCAGCCGCAGGGCCGGTAGCGCGGATCGGCCAGGCCGCCGCGGCCGAGGGCGTTCAGCACCCACTTGATGGTGGCCGAGGAGTGCGGGATGTAGAGGTGCTCGCTCAGGTTGGCCGGGCAGGCGTCCTGCAGCACCACGTTGGTCACCCGGTTCGCCGGACCGGCCAGGTGCTGGCTGGCGAAGGGGGTGACCACCTCGTCGTAGCGGGTGGTGATCGTCGTGTACTTCACCGCGCCCGTCAGGTCGCCGCCCTCGTTGAGCCGCCGGATGAAGGCCGAGTTCGCCGCCTGGTCGCCGCAGGCCGGGCAGAAGGTGGCGCCGAGCAGCTTGGCCAGCGGCTGGGTGGTGCCGTGGTTGGACGGCGCGATCCCGATGAGCGCGTTGACCTTCGCCGCGCCGCCGAGGAACTTCAGGTAGTACCGGGGCATCATCCCGCCCTGGCTGTACCCGACGATGTCCACAGTGGACCAGCCGCTGCTCGCCCTGACCTGGTCCACGTAACGGGCCAGCTCGGCTGCGGAGTCCGCGACCGGGTTCAGTCCGCCGTTGCCGTAGTCCAGCGTGTAGCTGCAGTAGCCGGTGCGGGCCAGCTCCGGTGCGAGGTTGCCCCAGCTCCAGCCGGACTTCTTGAACGTGCCGTGCAGCAGCACCACCGGCCGCTTGGTGGACTGGCAGCCCGCGACGTCCGCCAACGATTGCGCCGGCGCGGCGGTAGCCGCCAGCGGGAGTCCGAGCAGCGCGAACAGCGCGGTGACCAGCAGGGCGAGCGTCCGGCGCATGGATTCCTCCGTTATTACCTGGCGGTAACCTAGGAGAACCCAATGTAAGCTGCGTCACAGCGGTGGTCACTCCGCTGAACGGTCGCCCTGCTGATCTTCCGTTTGGTCCTCCGCGGGGGCGGGCTTGCGCGGGCGGCCCCGCTTGGCCGGTTTCCCGGCCTCGCTGGGCATCCGCCCCTGTTCGCTCAGCGCCCGGCGCAACAGGAACTCGATCTGCGCGTTGACACTGCGCAGCTCGTCCCCGGCCCACCTGGTCAGCGCGTCGTGCACGGCCGGGTCCAGGCGGAGCAGGAAGCTCTTGCGTTCAGCCACGACGGCGTTCCGCTAGTGGTACAGCGAACCCGCGTTGACGACCGGCTGGGTCGCACGATCCCCGCACAGCACCACCAGGAGGTTGCTCACCATCGCCGCCTTCCGCTCCTCGTCCAGTTCCACCACGTTGTGCTCGGCCAGCCGGTCCAGGGCCAGCTCGACCATGCCGACCGCGCCCTCCACGATCCGCTGCCGGGCCGCGACCATCGCGCTGGCCTGCTGCCGCTGCAACATCGCGTGCGCGATCTCCGGAGCGTAGGCCAGGTGCGTGATCCGGGACTCGATCACGTGCACGCCGGCGGAGGTGATCCGGGCCGAGATCTCCGCGCTGAGCTTCTCGGTGATCTCATCGGCGTTCTCGCGCAGGGACAGGCCGGTCTCGCCGTGGTTGTCGTAGGCGTAGCTGGTGGCGATGTGCCGCACCGCGGTCTCGGTCTGGATGCCGACGAAGCCGACGAAGTTGTCCACGTCGAAGACGGCCTTCGCGGTGTCCTCGACCTGCCACACCACCACGGCGGCGATCTCGATCGGATTGCCCTCGGCGTCGTTGACCTTGAGCACCGCGGACTCGTGGTTGCGGATCCTGGTCGACACGGCGGTCCGCTGGGTGAACGGGTTCACCCAGCTCAGGCCGTCCTGGCGGAGCGTGCCGCTGTACCGGCCGAGGAACTGCAGCACCCGCGCCTCGCCCGGCGAGACCATGATCAACCCGCGGGCCAGGGTGAGCACGAGTACCAGCAGCACCGAGCTGACCACGAGCAGCCAGACCTGGTAGGCGAACACGCCCAGCGCGATCCCGCCGAGCGAGCCGAGGCCCAGCAGCAGGCCGACGAGGGCGGACGGGACCCCCGGCAGGGTGAAGGGCACCCGTTCCCGGACGCCCGCGACGGGCGGTTTGACAAGCGTCGACGTAGTCATCTCTGGTCCACTCTCCCCTGGGCGCCGCTCTTCCGCGGTGCCTAGCAAA
Organism: Crossiella sp. NPDC003009; assembly: GCF_053591555.1. Taxonomy (NCBI): domain Bacteria; kingdom Bacillati; phylum Actinomycetota; class Actinomycetes; order Pseudonocardiales; family Pseudonocardiaceae; genus Crossiella; species Crossiella sp. NPDC003009. Next base: position 6,862 of record NZ_JBSFUA010000009.1, read on the forward strand.
GTGATATCACTTAAATGCGGAACCGGCAACGCGCCGGCCGGAAGGGGGAAACGGTGGAGACCGAGGGACCGGCGCTGCGGCTGTCCGGGTTGTGCAAGCGGTTCGGCGAGACGGTCGCGGTGGACCACGTGGACCTCGCGGTGCCGCGCGGCTCCTTCTTCGGGCTGGTCGGGCCGAACGGGGCGGGCAAGACCACCTCGCTGTCCATGGCGGTGGGCCTGCTGCGGCCGGACGCGGGCACCGCGCGGATCTTCGGCGTGGAGGTCTGGGAGGACCCGGTGCGCGCCAAGGCGCTGGTCGGCGTGCTGCCGGACGGGCTGTCCCTGCCCGAGCGGCTCACCGGCCGGGAACTGTTGACCTACATGGGACTGCTGCGCGGCCTTGACGAGGCCACCGTCGCGGCCAGGGTGGCCGAACTGCTCGGCGTGCTGGAGCTCACCGGAGCCGAGCGCACCCTGGTGGTGGACTACTCGGCAGGCATGCGCAAGAAGATCGCGCTGGCCACCGCGCTGCTGCACGGGCCGCGGCTGCTGGTGCTGGACGAGCCGTTCGAGGCGGTGGACCCGGTCTCGGCCAGCACCATCCGGGTCATCCTGCAGCGCTTCGTGGCCGCCGGTGGCGCGGTGGTGCTCTCCAGCCACGTGATGGACCTGGTGGAACGGCTCTGCGACCACGTCGCGGTGATCGCCGGGGGCCGGGTGGTCGCCGCCGGTCCGCTGGCGCAGGTGCGCGGCGAGGGCAGCCTGGAGGAGCGGTTCGTGCACCTGGTCGGCGGGCGCACCGGCGGCGGGGAGGGGCTGTCGTGGTTGGCGTCCTGATCCGGATGAAGCTGCGCCTGCTCAGCCACTGGCTGCGCGGCGGCGCGCGGGCCGCGACGCTCATCGGCGGCGCGGTGGTCGGGCTGGTCGGGGCCGGGATGTCGGTGTTCCTGATGAACATCGACCGGCTGGGCGCGCCAGTGCCCGGCTACGACCTGACCGCGGGGCTGTTCGCGGTGTGGACGCTCGGCTGGGTGATCGGGCCGGTGTTCGTGGCCGGCAGCGACGAAACCCTGCAACCCGAACACTTCCGGCTGCTGCCGGTGAGCTCGCGCAAGCTGGCTGCCGGGCTGCTGGTCGCCGCCGCGGTGGGCGTGCCCGCGGTGGTCAGCCTGCTGGCCTTCGGCGGGCTGGTGCTGCGCGCCACCGCGGACGGGGTGGCGCCGGTGGTGGTCGCGATCGTCGGCGCGCTGTTGCAGCTGGCGGTGGTGATCACGTTGTCCCGCGTGGTGATCGGCGCGCTCGGCGATGTGCTGCGCTCGCGTCGCGGGCAGGACCTGGGGGTGCTGCTCGCGGCGTGCGTCGGTCTGCTGGTGCTGCCGTTCCAGTACCTGATGAACTCGGTGTCCGCCGGGCTGGTGCTGGGTTTCCCGCCGGAGCTGGGCGAGTTCCTGCGCTGGCTGCCCACGGGCTGGGCGCCGGTCGCGGTCGCCGCCGCGGCCAGGGGGGAGTGGGCCACGGTGGCCGCGGCGCTGATCGGGCTGGTGCTGCTGATCGTGTTGCTGGCGCAGTGGTGGGCGATCCTGTTGCGCCGCAGGATGACCAGGCCCAGCGCGGGACTGCGCGGCGCGGACGTGCGGGCCGGCGGTGGTGCGCTGGAACGGTTCCTGCCCGCCGGGCCGGTGGGCGCGGTGGCCGCCAAGGAGGTGCGCACCTGGTGGCGCGACCCTCGGCGGCGGGCGGTGTTGTTGCCCGCCTTGGTGATCGGGCTGGTGCTGCCACTGGTGATCTCCGGCTTCAACCCGGTGGCCGCGGCGCTCGCCCCGGCGGGCGGGCTGCTGGTGGTGGCCTTCGGCGCGCTCAACGCGGGCAACCTGTACGGCTTCGACGGCACCGCGCTGTGGCACACCCTGGTGCAGCCCTCGGCCGCCCGCGCCGACATCCGGGGCAGGCAGCTCGGCTGGCTGGTCTACGTGGCGCCGGTGTCCCTGCTCGCGGTGCTGGTGCTGCCGGGGGTGACCGGGCGGCCGGAGACCTATCCGTACGTGCTCGCGTTGCTGCCCGCGCTGCTCGGCGGCGGAGCCGGGCTGCTGGTGATCCTGTCGGTGTTCGCGCCGTTCCCGGTGCCCGCCCAGCGCGGGAACCCGTTCGCCGGCAGCGGGAACCCCGGCTGCGCCAAGGCCCTGCTGCAACTGGTGATCGGGCTGCTGCTGGTGCTCGCCGCGCTGCCGCCGGGGTTGCTGCTGCTCGGCGGCTACCTCACCGGGAACGCGGTGCTGACCTGGCTGGCGCTGCCGGTGGGCATCGGGTCGGGCGTGCTGTTCGGCTGGTGGTGGGGGATGCTCGCGGCCCGGCGGCTGAGCGAGCGCGGACCCGAGCTGCTCGCCGCCGTCCGAACTTGACGCGTAGGAGATTTCCTACCTATTCTCCTTCTCATGGATGTGTTCGCTGCGTTGGCCAACCCGACCCGCCGGGAGCTCTTGGGGTTGCTCCTGACCGGGCCGCGGCCGGTGCAGTCCCTCGCGGAGCATTTCGACATGAGCCGCCCGAGCGTCTCCGAGCACCTGCGCGTGCTCAAGGACGCGGGGCTGGTCGCGGAGGCCAGGCGCGGCCGGGAACGGCACTACCAGCTCGAACCCGAGCCCCTGCAGGAGCTTCGGGACTGGCTCACACCGTACGAGCGGTTCTGGCGGGAGCGGTTGTCCGCGCTGTCCGACCTGCTCGACGAGGAGGAAGACGAATGACCACCGAGTTCACCACCGTCAAGGCGGACCAGTTCCTGGCCCACCCGCCGGCCAAGGTCTGGCGGGCGCTCACCGACCCGGCCAGGCTGGCCCGCTGGCTGATGCCCAACGACTTCCAGCCCGTGGTCGGCCACCGCTTCACCTTCAACCGCGGCGAACCGCTGCCCGCGGTCCGCACCGACGGCATCGCGCACTGCGAGGTGCTGGAGATCCAGCCGGAACGCCTGCTGCGCATCAGCTTCAACGACAGCAGTCCGGACAACGGCATGCACACCACCATCACCTGGACCCTGACACCCGAGGGCCGCGGCACCCGGCTGTTCCTGGTGCACGACGGCTTTGACCCGGACAACGAGTTCCAGCAGTTGTCCCGCAAGTTCATGGCGAGCGGCTGGAGCTCCGGTGTGGCCGCCGCGCTGGCGAAGTTACTGGACGAGGAAACCGGCTAGGGCGGTCAGCGGGCCTCGCTGTCGATCTTCAGCCCGCCGCCGGACCGGGTCACCCGCACCGTGCGCTGCTCGGTCTTCGAGCCGTAGATGACGGTGAGCGTGACGTCCACCGCCACGTCCTGGGTCTTCTTGGCGGTCGCCTTCTGGCTGTACACCTGCTTGTACTGCGACCAGTACTCGTTGAACCCGGACTCGCCGCCCATCAGCGCCTTGGCGTTGTCGGTCAGCATGGCGAAGGCCTGGGTGCGCTCGCCTGCCCTGCCCGCCGCGCTGTAGTAGTCGACGACGTACTGCCCGGCCTCGCGGAAGCCGATCGGGGCCGAGTCGTCCGCCGGCGTCGGCTTGTCCACCGGTGAGGAGGACGTGGGGGCGGCGGCGGAGCTGGTCGGCTGGTTGCCCGCGTTGCTCTTGGGCACCTCGCGGGTCGCGAGGTAGTAGCTGACGCCGCCGACGACCAGCGCCAGGACGGCCAGCATGCCGATCACCAGGCCGCGCTTGGACTTCTTGCGCGGCGGCCGGTTCGGGTCGCGGACGTAGGCCGCGGGCCGGGGATCGGCCATGGTCGGGGTCGGTGTCGCGGCCGGCCGGTTCAGGTGTTGCTGGGTCGGCGGGCGGTACGGCGGCGGCGGTGTGTTGCCGCCGAGCACCTGGGTGGCCGGCGCGGGCCGCAGCGGCGTGGGCTGCGCGTTGGCCAGGTTCGGATCGTTGGCGAGGGAGGTGAGAGTGGCGGCGGCCTGGGACATGCTGGGCCGGTCGGACGGCTCCTCGCGGAGCAGGCTCATGAGCACCGCGGTCATCGGGCCCGCCTGCCGGGGTGGCTCGACCTTGCCCGCGGCGACCAGGTGCAGCAGCGCCAGCGGGTTCGGGTTGTTGCCGAAGGGCGGCCTGCCCTCGATCGCGGTGTAGAGCGTCGCGCCGAGGGAGAAGACGTCCGAGGGCGGCGCCGGGTCGTGACCCTTGGCGATCTCCGGGGACAGGTAGGCCGGGGTGCCCGCCATCATGCCGGTCTGGGTGACGGTGACGTCGCCCGCGGCCCTGGAGATGCCGAAGTCGGTGATCTTGGCGATGCCGGAGTCGCTGACCAGGATGTTGGCCGGCTTGATGTCCCGGTGCACGATCCCGGCCTGGTGCGCGGCGGCCAGCGCGCCAGCCACCTGGCCGCCGATCGCGGCGACCTCGCGGATCGGCAGCGTGCCGCGCTCGTCCAGCAGGTCGGCCAGGCTGCGCGAGCGCAGGAACTCCATGACCAGGCAGGGGTCCCCGTGGTGCTGCACCACGTCGAAGATGGTGATCGCGTTGGGGTGGGACAGCCGGGCGGCGATCCGCGCCTCCCGCATCGCCCTGCGCCGCGCGTCCAAGGTCTGTTCCTCGGACTGGCCCGGCTGTAGGAGCAGCTGCTTGATGGCGACGGGGCGCTGGAGGCGCTCGTCGTACGCCTGCCACACCGCGCCCATGCCGCCGCTGCCGATGTGCTCGACCAGCCGGTAGTTCCCGGCGATCACCTGGCCCCTGTCGATGGCCGATCGCTCCTCGTCCTGATGAGTGGTGACGGCCCCTCGCCGTCTGCCAGACGCGTCCACCCTAATTGACGCGCCGGAGCGGGTTGGTGAGCGTTAGGTTGGCGAAAATAGTGCCTTAGGACTCGTTGGCGTTACGCCGAACAGAGCATTCCTGGCAACTTTCGGGCGCAGCCAGCGCGGCACCGGTCACGTTCAGTGCTGATGAGGGGTTCACGGCGTTCGTGCCGGTCGCCGCTTTCGCCGCAGCCCAGGGGCGCGCTGGACCGGCGCCCAGCGACGCGGACGGCGCGGGGCCGGGGTTCGGCGAGGCTGGATGCCTGGTCAGGGGGTTGCGGGCGGTTGGGCGCGGCTCGGGCGAGGTAACGATCTGGTGTGCGTGGTCTTGGTCACTCCGCGGCTGATGTGGCCGGGCCGGGGCGGCGGCAGGCTGCGCCAGCGGAGCTCGCCCGACGGCAGCCCGCGCTACCCGAATCCGCCCGGCGGCAGCCCGCGCCACCAGAACGCGCCCGATCCCAGCCTGAGCCACCCGGACCCGCCCGCGCGGTGCACCGCGCGCGACAGGAGCCGCCGCGCGCGGTGCGGTCGTGCTGGAGCGGTGACGGCGCCGGTCAGCGGTGGAGCAGGCGGCGCAGGGCGTCGTGGAGTTGGTGGTGGGGGTTGGCGCCGGTGTCGGTGCGCCAGGCGAGGTAGCCGTCTGGGCGGAGCAGGACCGCGCCTTCGGGGAGGGTGTAGCGGGCTGGCCACTGGTTTTCCGGGTCGAGCAGGTCGGTGCCGATGCGGTGTGCGGTGATCGGGACGTTGAGGTCTGCGGCGACTTCCTTGGCGGCTTGCGACCATGCCTCGCCGTCGGGGCCGGTGAGGAGGGTGAAGCCGGTGCTGGGGAGGTCGTGCAGGGCGATGCGGGCGCCGTCGCGGTCCAGCCACAGGTGCGGGGCGCGGTGGCCGGGAGTGGCCGGTGGCAGGTGGTTGTCGGCGAAGGGGGTGTCGAAGGGCTGGCCCAGGATGGCGGGGGAGGTGTAGCGCTGGCCGAACAACCAGCGCAGGTCGTCCTTGGCCTCCTGCTCCGGGTTGGAGCTGGTGCGGTGGGCCTGGCGGGCGACCGTGATGTCCATGAACGCCTGGGCCAGGGGGCGGCGTTCCGGTTCGTAGCTGTCCAGCAGGGCGGGACCGGCCCAGCCCTTGAGCACCGCGGCCAGCTTCCAGGCCAGGTTGTGCGCGTCCTGGACGCCGGTGTTCGCGCCGTAGGCGCCGGCCGGGGGCCACACGTGCGCGCTGTCCCCGGCCAGGAACACCCGGCCCTGGCGGAAACGCTCGGCCACGCCGATGAACTGCTGCCACGGGGTCACGTCGACGATCTTGAGCGGGATGTCCGCGCGACCCAGCAGGGTGTGCACCATGGCGGTCAGCCGTTCCGGGGTGAACCCGGCCGGGTCCTGGGTGGCCGCGTCGTAGCTGAAGGCGGCCGCCCAGCGGTTGGGGCTCGCGGTGGTGGTCAGGAAGGCCGGTGGGGCCTCCGGGTTGACCACGAACCACAGGATGGCGCGTTCGGGGATCAGCTCGGACAGGTCGGCGTCGAAGAGCACGCCGAGGTAGTCGCCCGCCACCCCCGGGCCGTCGCGGTGGATGCCCAGCTGGCCGCGGACCGTGCTGCGGTTGCCGTCCGCGCCGATCAGGTAGTCCGCGTGGATCCGCCGTTCCACGCCGGTGGTCCGGTCCTTGGTCACCGCGTGCACGCCGTCGGCGGTCTCGGTGAAGGACAACAGTTCGGTGCTGAACCGCTGGTCCGCGCCGCGGGCGCGGGCGGCCTCGATCAGCACCGGCTCCACCGAGCTCTGGTCGGCCAGGCACAGCGTGCCCGCGCTCAGTCCGTCGTAGCTCACCGCCGTGCCGCCGCGAAACAGCCAGTGCCACTCGCCCGCGATGGACTGGCAGTGCACCCCGCCTTCGTCCCGCTCGAACGGTTTGCCCGCCTCGTACACCGCGTCCGCGATGCCGAAGGCGCGGTAGATCTCCATGGTCCGCACGTTGATCCCGCGCGCCCTGCCCTGCGGCGACGGGCCGGAGTGCTTGTCCACCAGGATCGAGTCGATCCCGTGGGAGGACAGGAAAAGCGAGGCGGTCAGGCCGGCCAGGCCACCACCGGTGATGAGCACCGGCGTCCGTTCCTCGTTGCTGCTCATGACGATTCCCCCTCGTCGGGTGCTGAGATGAAGTTCGCGCCGATCTCGCGCAGCCAGTCCTCGCTCCAGGTGATCCGGCCGTCGGCCAGCTCGGCGACCGTGGCCCGGCACCAGTCGAGCTGGGCGCCCAGGGTGGCCCGCTGGTACTCCTCCTCCAGCAGGAACAGCCGGGGCAGGCCACCGGCCGATGCCTCCGCCACCACCGTGTCGATCTCCTGGACCGCCTCGGCGAGCTTGGCCGCGCGCACCTCCAGCAGCGCGCGGATCTCCGCCGGCTCCAGCAGCGGCATGAAGGCCACCGCGGCCGGGAACTCCGGGAACTCGTTGCCGGTGGCCGTGAACATCTCGCGCAGCCAGGTGCGAGCCGTCTCCAGCCCGTGCGGGCCGATCTCGTAGACGGTGCGCTCCGGCCGGTTGTCGGCGCGTTCGGTCTCCTTGACCTTGATCAGTCCGGCCTTCAGCAGGCGCTCGATCGTCTGGTAGACGCTGGCCCGTTGCCGGACGTTGACAACCCGGTCCTTGCCGCGCTCCTTGATCAGCTGCTGCATCCGGTACGCGTGCAGCGGAGCCTCGATGACCAAGCACAACACGGTCAGCGCGAGCGGAGAACGACGAATCGGGGCTGTCATAGTCATAAACGTACTAGTTAGATAATGACTATGACAACCCCGAGATGGCGTCAGGGGAGGGCGGCTACCGGTTCTCGGGGCGGCAGGCGGTCAGCTCGTAACTGGGACCGAGCAGGCCACGGCGGTCGTTGAGCCGCAGCAGCACCCTGGCGAACCCGGCGCACTCCACGTCCAGCCGCAGCGTGGCCGGGCTGCCATCGAGCAGCATCCGGTGCGTGGACATGATCAACCGGCCGCCCGGCCGCAGCACCCGGTACAGCTCGGCCAGCGCCCTGGTCCGGTCCCGCCACAGGTGCACCGTGTTCACCGTCAGCAGCACGTCCACGCTGGCCTCCGGCTGCCCGGTGTCCTCGGCGTCGCCCCGGTGCAGCCGCACGTGTCCGGTCCTGGCCTGTTCGGCGCAGCGCTGCCGGCACTGGCGCAGCATCTCCTCGGCCGGGTCGACCCCGATCACCCGCCCGGCCGCGGCCACCCTGGCCGCCTCGGCCAGCCCGACACCCGGTCCTGGGCCGAGCACGAGCACCGTGTCGGTGGGCCGTAAACCCGCCTCGGCCACCAGCTCCCGCTCGGTGGCGGCGCCGGCGCGCGCCATGATCGCGCCACCGATCCGGCCGGCGAGGCCGCGGGGATGCCCGAACGCGGAGTCCACGATCCGCGGGAAGGAAGTAGCCATGACTCCAGAACAGCTCGCATCCTCGCTGTTCGCATCGGGGTCATCCCTGAAATTCCTTCGCACGGCGGCAGCGCGCGGCTCGCCGCGCAATGCCGCGGCCGATTCCCGCCGGATCCCGGAGGCGCCCCTTGGTTGGCTGGGCCGGTGACCGACGCCGCGCTGATCCTGGACCGCTTCTACGCCGCCGAGCTGGCCTACCTGGCCGGGGAGAGCGGCTTCGAGCCGGTTGCCGAGTTCCTCGACCCGGACATCGTGCTGTACCAGGCCGAGGGCCTGCCCTACGGCGGGCAGTGGCGCGGACCGGAGGGACTCGCCCGGTTCATGGCGGTGATGGCGCGGACCTGGGCGTCGTTCGAGATCCTGGCCCAGGAACGGTTGGCCGACGGGGACCGGGTGGTCGTGCTCAGCCAGGTCAGGGCACGTGGCCGGGCCACCGGGGCCGAGCTGGAGTTCCCGATCCTGCAGTTCATCCGGCTGCGGGAGGGGCGGCTGGCCGAGGTCAGGCCGTTCTACTGGGACACCGCCGCGGTAGCCGCGGCGTGCACCGGCCACTAGGTCCGCGTGCGGTGTCGAGACGCAGATCACCGGGACTTGTGCGGGGCACTCCCTCCGGCATGGGACGATAGGTCGTCACCCGTCCGTTTCAGCGAGGGAATCAGTGGCCACGTTCGCCGACACGACCTTCACGCCGCCGGAGCGCATCCGGAACTTCTGCATCATCGCCCACATCGACCACGGCAAGTCCACGCTGGCCGACCGGGTGTTGCAGCTCACCGGCGTCGTCGACGACCGTTCCATGCGCGCCCAGTACCTGGACCGGATGGACATCGAGCGCGAGCGCGGCATCACCATCAAGGCGCAGAACGTGCGCCTGCCGTGGGTGCACGAGGGCACGGAGTACGTGCTGCACCTGATCGACACCCCGGGGCACGTCGACTTCACCTACGAGGTCTCCCGTGCGCTGGAGGCGTGTGAGGGCGCGATCCTGCTGGTCGACGCGGCGCAGGGGATCGAGGCGCAGACGCTGGCCAACCTGTACCTGGCCATGGAGAACAACCTCACGGTCATCCCGGTGCTGAACAAGATCGACCTGCCCGCCGCGGACCCGGACCGCTACGCCGCGGAGATCGCGCACATCATCGGTTGCGAGGCCGACGAGGTGCTGCGGGTCTCGGCCAAGACCGGCGTCGGCATCAAGGAGCTGCTGGACAAGGTCGTGCGGACCATTCCGGCCCCGGTCGGCGACTCCGACGCCCCGGCCCGCGCGATGATCTTCGACTCGGTCTACGACATCTACCGCGGCGTGGTCACCTACATCCGCGTGGTGGACGGCAAGATCACCCCGCGCGAGCGGATCCGGATGATGTCCACCAACGCCACCCACGAGCTGCTGGAAGTGGGCATCATCTCGCCCGAGCCCAAGGTCTCGGTCGGCCTCGGCGTCGGCGAGGTGGGCTACCTGATCACCGGCGTGAAGGACGTCCGCCAGTCCAAGGTCGGCGACACCATCACCTCCGAGCGCAAGGGCGCCACCGAGGCGCTCTCGGGCTACCGCGAGCCGCAGCCGATGGTCTACGCCGGGCTCTACCCGCTGGACGGCTCGGACTACCCGGACCTGCGCGAGGCGCTGGACAAGCTGCGGCTCAACGACGCCGCGCTGACCTACGAGCCGGAGACCTCCGCCGCGCTCGGCTTCGGCTTCCGCTGCGGCTTCCTCGGCCTGCTGCACCTGGAGATCACCCGCGACCGGCTGGAGCGCGAGTTCGGCCTTGAGCTGATCTCCACCGCGCCCAACGTGGTCAACCGGGTGGTGATGGAGGACGGCACCGAGCACGTCGTGACCAACCCCTCCGACTGGCCGGGCGGCAAGATCAGCGAGATCTACGAGCCGATCACCAAGTGCACGGTGATCGCGCCCTCGGAGTTCGTCGGCACGATCATGGAGCTGTGCCAGGCCAGGCGCGGTCAGCTCGGCGGCATGGACTACATCTCCGAGACCAGGGTCGAGCTGCGCTACACCATGCCGCTGGCCGAGATCATCTACGACTTCTTCGACTCGCTGAAGTCCCGCACCCGCGGCTACGCCTCCCTCGACTACGAGGAGGCGGGCCAGCAGGCCTCCGACCTGGTCAAGGTGGACATCCTGCTGCAGGGCGAGCCGGTGGACGCCTTCAGCGCGATCGTGCACAAGGACGCCGCCTACGCCTACGGCACCCGGATGGCCAGCAAGCTGCGCGAGCTGATCCCCCGGCAGCAGTTCGAGGTGCCGATCCAGGCCGCGGTCGGGTCCAGGGTGATCGCCCGCGAGACCATCCGCGCGATCCGCAAGGACGTGCTGGCCAAGTGCTACGGCGGTGACATCACCCGTAAGCGCAAGCTGCTGGAGAAGCAGAAGGAAGGCAAGAAGCGGATGAAGATGGTCGGCCGCGTCGAGGTGCCCCAGGAGGCGTTCGTGGCCGCGCTGTCCACCGACGAGGCCGGGGACAAGAAGAAGAAGTAGTCGCGGTGGTGACCGGACCGGGTGGTTCGGTCACCAGTTCGTGCCATAAGTCATTTTTGGCGCTAACCTGGTGACATGGGAAAGCGGAAGGAATACCCGCTGCTGGTCAGCGCACCCGCCGCGGTGACCATTCAGGTCCCCGTGGGCACCCTTCTGCACGACTGGCCCAGCGTGCTCGGCCGGATCACCGAGGGTGAACGGGTCCAGGTCACCCGCAACGGCAAAGTGGTGGCGGTGCTCACCGCCCCCGACCCGGACGAGGTCGCCCTGGACGAGCTGGCCGCCTCGGGCCAGGTCGCCGCCGACTGGCGCGACCGCCAGAACACCCTGCGCGGCCTGCTCCGCACCCTGCCCGCCCGCACCGCGCGGGCCGGGGACGACCGAGGATCGGCGGCGGTGCTCGCCGACCGCGAGGACACCGATCGGTGATCTACCTCGACAGCTGCGCCCTGATCAAGCTGATCCTGCCGGAACCCCTGTCCGAGGACCTGTTCACCTACCTGGACAGCCGCACCGAACCCCTGGTCAGCTCCGAGCTGGCCGTGGTCGAGGTGCACCGCGCGCTCACCCGCGTCGAAGCCGGCGACGACGCCCGCACCCTGGCGGACGAGATCCTGGACAACATCACCCAGCTGCCACTGGCCCCGGTGGTCCGCGCCGCCGCGGCCCTGCCCGACCGCTACCTGCGCAGCCTGGACGCCCTGCACCTGGCCACCGCGCTGCGCGTGCCGACCACCCGGTTCGTCAGCTACGACCGGCGGCTGAACGAGGCGGCGGCCAAGGCAGGCCTGACCGTGCGCGCGCCCGGCGCGGCCAAGCGCCCGGCCTGAGCCGCTACCTCGCCGCCTTCCGCAACGGCGAGCAGATCAGCCACAGCGCCGACAGCAGCGCTCCCGTCGCCGACACCCACAGCGTCCCGCGCAGCCCGATCGTCTCCCCCAGCACCCCGCCCAGCAGGCTGCCCAGCGGAATCGCGCCCCACACCAGGAACAACATCGTGGCGTTCATCCGCCCCAGCAGCTCCGGCGGGCAGACCGCCTGCTGGCGGCTGGTCATCGACACCGTGAGCACGATCAGGCTGAACGCGCTGCCGAAGGCGCCCGCCGCCCACCAGAGCAGGCCGTAGCCGGGGGTGGTCAGGGGGAAGCCGAGGAACAGGACGCCGAGGGTGAGGCCGGCGAGCAGGACGGTGCGGTCCTGGCCCAGGCGGGTGGCGATGCGGCGGGCCACCAGGGCGGCGGCCAGGGCTCCGGTGAGGCCGAGGCTGCTGAGCAGGCCGATGGCGGTGGGGGAGAGGTGGATCTCGCGGAGCAGGAAGAGCACGCCGAGGGCGGTCTGCATGGACTGGAACAGGACGAAGGTGGCGCCGTGCAGGCCGAAGGCGCGCAGCACGGGGTGGCCGAAAACCAGGCGCAGGCCCTCGGCGATCTCGCGGCCCAGGTGGCGGTTTTCCGGGCGGGGTGGCTGGGGTTCGCGGTGCTGGATGCCGCGTAGCCAGAGGGCGGACCAGAGGTAGCCCGCGGCGTTGACCAGGACGGTGGCCGGGGCGCCGAAGAACTGGAAGCACAGGCCGGCGACCGTGGGGGCGGCGGTGGCGGCTACCGCGTGGTTGCCGCGCAGCTTGGCGTTGGCCTCCACCAGGTCCGGGGCGGCGACCAGGCGGGGCAGGTAGGTCTGGTGGGCGACCTCGAAGAAGACCGAGAAGACCCCGGCCACCAGCACCGCCAGGTAGACCTGGGTCAGGGTGAGCAGGCCGAAGGCCGCGGCCAGCGGGATGGAGCAGAACGCCGCCGCGCGCACCAGGTCGGCCACCACCAGCACCGGCAGCGCGCGCAGCCGGTCGCACCAGGCGCCGACCAGCAGGCCGAGCACCAGGAAGGCCGCGGTCTGCACGGTCTGGATCGCGGCGACCTCGAAGGCGCTGGCGCGCAGGGTCTCGGCCGCGAGCAGGGGCAGGGCCAGGTGGCTGACCCTGGTGCCGAGCTGGCTGAGCACGTCAGCGGCCCACAGATGCCGGAAGTCGCGTTGCCGGAGCAGGCCGCCGGGCCGCCGGGCGGTGTCCTTGGTCACCAGGGCACTGTGGCAGCTTGAGCGTGATCGGCGCAACTAGCTTGAGTGGATTGGGATCAAGTTTGTTCGGCGCGGTACTTGGCCAGCAGGGACAGGGCTCGGGCGTACTTGGCGCGCAGGCGGTCCTGGGTGGCCTGATCGAGGCGGCCCAGCCGCTCGGGGCCGCTGTTGTCGGCGATGTCGGCGTGCTTGACCACGATCGCGATGTCGTCCTCGGCGGCCCGGCGCAGGTAGCTCTCCATCGGCTCGTCCGGGCCCTTGCTCAGCGCCAGCACCGCCGTCACCACCCGCTCCGGGCAGCCGGCCGCGCGCAGGTCCTCGGCGGTCACCCCGGTGTCCTCGACCACGTCGTGCAGCACCGCGGCCATCTTCGGCCACTCGCCCTCGACCTGGTCCATCACCCGCAGCGGGTGCCGGATGTAGGGCAGGCCCGCCTTGTCCACCTGGCCCTCGTGGGCCCGCGTTGCGATCTCCACCGCACGGGCGAGCGTGAAGCCCTCGGATTCGCTTGGCATGGCTAGATTCGAGCACATGATGCTTGCCTCGCGGGTGCCGTTGATCGTCGCGCCGATGGCCGGTGGGCCGTCCACCCCGGAACTGCTCGCCGCCGCCGGAACGGCCGGGGCGTCCGGGTTCCTGGGGGCCGGTTACCTCAGCACCGAGGCGCTGGACGGGCAGATCGAGCGGACCAGGGCGCTGGGTGTGGCGTCCTTCGGGGTCAACCTGTTCGTGCCGACCGCCGACTCCGGCGCGCCGGTGGCCGGGTACGCCGAGCGGCTGGCGGCGGAGGCGCGGCGGTACGGGGCCGAGCTGGGGCAGCCGCGCTGGGAGGACGACGAGTACCCGGCCAAGGCCGAGCTGTTGCTGGCCCGGCGGGTGCCGGTGGTGTCGTTCACCTTTGGTCACCCCGCGCCGGAGCTGGTCACCAGGTTCAAGGACGTAGGCACCGAGGTGTGGGTCACGGTCACCACGCCGGAAGAAGCCCGGATCGCGGCGGAGGTGGGCGCGGACGTGCTGGTGGTGCAGGGCATGGAGGCCGGTGGGCACCGGGGGGCCTTCGCCAACGACCCCGGGCATCCTGGGGCCGCGCCGCTGTACGGGCTGCTGGCCGCGTTGCGGCTGATCGGCGCGGTCACCGAGCTGCCGCTGGTGGCCACCGGCGGGCTGGTGCACGGCGCGGACATCGCCGCGGTGCTCACCGCGGGCGCGGCCGCCGCGCAGCTGGGCACCGCGTTCCTGCGCTGCCCCGAGGCCGGCACCCAGCCCGCCCAGCGGGCCGCGCTGGCCGCCGGGGACCGGGAGACCGCGCTGACCCGCGCCTTCACCGGCCGCCCCGCGCGCGGGCTGGTCAACCGGGTGCTCACCGAGCACAGCGCGCACGCCCCGGCCGCCTACCCGCAGCTGCACCACCTGACCAGGCCGCTGCGCGCGGCCGCGGCCAAGGCGGGCGATCCGGAGGCGATGTCGCTGTGGGCCGGGCAGACCTACCCGCTGGCCCCTGAGCTGCCCGCGGCCGAGCTGGTGGAGCTGCTCATGGCACAGGCCCGGGACGCGTGGTCCCGGGCCTGCGGCAGGTGGCTCGGTCAGTCCTGAGTGGACTGAGCGGCGGGCTGGTTGAGCTTGGACTTGCGGTAGGAGTAGGCGAAGTAGACGGCCAGGCCGATGCCGAACCAGATCGCGAACCGCAGCCAGGTCTCCGGCTGCAGGAAGGTGATCAGCCAGATGGAGAACACCACGCCGATGATCGGCACCACCGGCATGCCGGGGGTGCGGAAGGTGCGCGGCAGGTCCGGCCGCCGGTAGCGCAGCACGATCACCGCGACGCAGACCACCACGAAGGCCAGCAGGATGCCGATGTTGGTCAGCTCGGCCGCCGCGCTGATGTCCAGGAACCCGGCGATGAAGGCCGAGCAGACGCCGACGATCCAGGTGATCCGGCTGGGCACCTGGTGCTTCTTGCTGGTCTTGGCCAGGAACTGGGGCAGCAGGCCGTCCCGGCTCATCGCGAAGCCGACCCTGGTCACGCCGAGCATGAAGGTGAACATCACGGTGAGGATGCCCAGGATCGCGCCGACGGAGATGATCATGCCGAGGGCGGGCAGGCCGATGTCGGCGAACGCGCTGGCGAAGGCCGCCTCGCCGTCGATCTTGGTGTAGTGCACCATGCCGGTCAGCACCAGGCAGGCCAGCACGTAGAGCACCATCGAGATGGCCAGCGAGTAGATGATCGCCTTGGGCATGTGCTTCTGCGAGTCCTTGGACTCCTCGGCCGCGGTGCTCATCGCGTCGTAGCCGAACACCGCGAAGAACACCGTGGCCGCGCCGGTGACCGCGCCGCCGAAGCCGAAGGGGAAGAAGTTGCTGTAGTTGCCGGTGTTGATGTGGAACACGCCGACCACGATCACCAGCAGCACCACGCCGACCTTGAGCCAGACCAGCGCGCTCTCGAACCGGGCCGCGTTCTTCATGCCCAGGTTGAGCACGTAGGCGATCAGCAGGCAGAGCAGCGCGGCGAAGAGGTTCACGCTGTAGCTGCCCGGCGCCACGCCCTCGCCCTCGGTACCGGGCGCGCCGAGCATCCAGGCAGGCAGCTCGATGCCGAGCATGCCGAGCAGGTTGTTGAAGTAGCCGGAGATGCCGATGGCCACCACCGCCACGATCGCGGTGTACTCCAGCAGCAGGTCCCAGCCGATCAGCCAGCCGGCCAGCTCGCCGAGCACCACGTAGCCGTAGGTGTAGGCGGACCCGGCCTTGGGGATCAGCCCGGCGAACTCGGCGTAGGAGAAGGCCGCAGCCGCGCTGGCGATGCCCGCGATCAGGAAGGAGATCAGCACCGCCGGGCCCGCGGTCTTGTTGGCCACCGCGCCGGCCAGGGAGAAGATGCCGGCGCCGATGATGCCGCCGACGCCGATCGCGGTCAGCTGCCACAGCCCCAGCGACTTGGCCAGTCCGCCGCTCTCGGACTCCCCGGTCACCTGCTCGATCGGTTTGCGCCGGAACACGCTCCGGCCGCCGGACGGACTCTGCGCCCTTGTCATCTCCTGCTCCCTCCACCCGCGGCACGCCGCTGTGCCGCGGTCACCGTAGACGACCGGCCGGGGACTCGGCAGCGTCCGTACACCGTCCAAGACCAGAAAATCGCCAGCCCGGGGAGATCCGCGCCGACTAGGTTGGTGGCATGGGTGCTGGGAGTGTCGTATCGGTCAATGTCGGAGCCATCCAGGTCGTGGACTGGGCCGGGCGCAAGGGCAAGACCGCGATCGACAAACGGCCGGTGGCCGAGGCGAAGATCGGCAAGCTCGGCCTGGCCGGGGACGAGATCAGCGACCTGGAGCACCACGGTGGCGAGTACCAGGCCGTCTACGTCTACTCGGTGGAGGACCTGGCGTTCTGGTCCGCCGAGCTGGGCCGGACGCTGGAGCCGGGCAACGCGGGGGAGAACCTGTCGGTGTCCGGAGTGGACACCCAGGCGCTGGTGATCGGCCAGCGGCTGCGGGTCGGCGGCGCGGTGCTGCGGGCGACCGCGCCCCGGGTGCCCTGCCAGGTCTTCGCCGGGTTCTGGGACGTGCGCGGGCTGGTGAAGAAGTTCACCGTGATCGGCCGCACCGGCGCCTACTTCGCGGTGGAGCAGGAAGGCGAGGTGCGGGCGGGCGATGCGATCGAGACGCTGTCCACGCCGGAGCACGGGGTGACCATCGCCGACGTCTTCGACTACGTGGGCCGCAACAACCGGGAACGGGTGCCCGCGCTGCTGCCCGCACTGGCCGACCTGCCGCCGAAGGTGCAGGGCTGGCTGCGCGACGTCGCGGTCTGAGGCTGGGCGCGGGGACCGCCGGACGGTCCCCGCGCCAGCGGTCAGCGGGTGAAGACGATCTTCCCGGCGGTCTCGCCGCCGAGCATGGCGCGGAAGCCCTCCTCGGCCCGCTCCATCGGCAGCTCCAGGCCGATCTGCGGGCGCAGGCCGGTGAGGTCCAGGAAGGACACCAGGTCGGCCAGCTCGTCGCGGGTGCCCATCATCGAGCCGACCACGTGCAGCTGGAAGAAGAACAGGCGCTGGAGCTCGGCAGGCGGGTTGCCGCCGGTGGTGGCGCCGGAGCAGACCACCACGCCGCCGGGCTTGAGGCTGCGCATGGAGTGCGACCAGCTGGCCTCGCCCACGGTCTCGAACACCGAGTCCACCTTGCCGGGCAGCCGGGCGCCGGGCTCGAAGACCCCGTGCGCGCCAAGGCGTTCGGCCAGCGCGCGCTTCTCCGCCGAGCGGCCGGTGGCCCACACCCGCAGGCCGGCGGCCCGGCCCAGCTGCACCAGCGCGGTGGCCACCCCGCCGGAGGCGCCCTGCACCAGGATGGTCTGGCCGGGGCGGGCGGCGGCCTTGGTGAACAGCATCCGGTAGGCGGTCAGCCAGGCGGTGCCCAGGCAGGCCGCGTCGGTGAAGGACAGCCCGGCCGGCTTGGGCAGCACGTTGCGCTTGGGCAGCACGATGGTCTCGGCGAAGGAGCCCTGCAGTTTCTCCGTCAGCAGGGTGCGCTTGGGGTCCATGGTCTCGTCCCCGCGCCAGTCTTCGTCGTTGATCACCCCGTGGATGACCACCTCGGACCCGTCGGCCAGGGTGCCCGCGCCGTCGCAGCCCAGGATCATCGGGAACTGCTCGGCCTTGATGCCGACCCCGCGCAGTGTCCACAGGTCGTGCATGTTCAGGCTGGCGGCCTTGACGCTGACCGCGACCCAGCCCGCGGGCACCTCGGGCTCGGGGCGTTCGCCGACCACCAGGCCGGCCAGGGGATCCTCGGGATTCGGCTTGTCGGCGTATACGGCGAACATGACCGAAACCTATCGCCTGTCCCTCTCACCCGCCCGTGATGCCGGTCACGGCGGCCCTCCGGCGTAGGCTCGGGGCCGTGCAGTGGTTGGCGGACTCCTGGGACGCGGTCGGGCTGTGGCTCGCCCAGCAGTGGTTCCCGTTCCAGTTCTTGCTCGTGATGGCCGTGCTGCTGCCCGTGTGCTGGGCGCTGGCCTGGGGGATCGACCGGGGCGTCGACCAGGTCTCCGCTGGACTCTCCAAGATCCGGGGCCGCAACAGTGACCTCTCGTAAGCGCATCACCCTGGCCCTGGCCGGACTGATCGCCCTGGTGCTCGTCGGCTGGCTCGGCCGTGACCTGCTCGGCGGTAACTCGGCCGCGCCGCCGTCCTCTAGCACGGGCGCCGCGGTCTCCACCAGCGCCGGAAAGGCCACCCGCTCGGGCGGGGACGTCACCGAGGCGCTGTCCAAGCTGCCCGCGGAGGCGGCCAAGACCTGGAAGCTGATCCAGAGCAACGGGCCGTTCCCGTACCCGGACCGGGACGGGGTGGAGTTCCAGAACCGGGAGAAGCGGCTGCCCGCGCAGGGCAAGGGCTACTACCGCGAGTACACCGTGCCCACGCCGGGCGAGCGCACCCGTGGCGCGCGGCGGCTGGTGACCGGGTCCGGCAAGGAGCTGTACTACACCGGCGACCACTACGAGACCTTCGTGAAGGTGGACCCGAACCGATGACAGCGGTGGAGCACCTGGTCGACGGCAGCGAGCTGCGCACCAAGCGGGCCGTCCTGCAAGCCTTCGCGCAGGCGCTGTCCTTCCCGGACTACTTCGGCGCCAACCTGGACGCCCTCTACGACTGCCTCACCGACCTGTCCTGGCTGCCGCCCGGTGCGCACCGGCTGCACTGGACGCACGCGGAAGTGTTGCGGCGCAGCGATCCGGCCGCCTTCGCCGGGATCAGCGAGGTGCTCGCGGACGCGGTCGCGGCCAACCCCCGGCTCACCGTCCAGGTCAGCGCCTAGACCAGGCCCGAGCGCCGCCTGCCGCGCAGGTAGGCGCGTAAGAAGTCCGCGCGCAGGTAGGACCACGGGTACCGGTCGGCGTGCCCCCTGGTGGCCTCGAAGTGCGGGCGGGCCAGCTGGTGCTCACCGCACAGCGAGAGCCAGAACGCGACCAGGTTGTGCCCGCTGATCTTGGCCCTGGGGTCCACGCCGTGCGGGTGCTGCCAGCGCGCCACCGCCGCCCGCGCCTGCTCGCGCACGTCGGCGCGGTCGGTGTACCGGCGGCGCGCGCGGCCGGGTAACTCCGCCCACTGCTCGATGTGGCCGCGTAAGACCAGCAGGTTCAGCGCGGAGCCGACCGGCGCGGTGGCCGCGGCCTCGGTGACGAAGGCGATCCTGGCCTCCGGCGGGTGGCCCCACCTCGGCGACAGCGAGGCGAGCAGCTGCTCGTGCCCGCGCAGGTGCTGCGGGGCGAGTGCGCGCAGCCGGTGCCAGCGCCGCGCGGTCTCCGCCGGGCCGAGCCGCTGGCCACGGGCCAGCTGCACCAGCCACACCCATGGCGTCGGGTCAGCCGGGTCCAGCTCGGTGGCCCGGGCGCACATCACCTCGGCCGTGGCCAGCGCGCTCGGCAGCGTCTCGGCCCGCAGCACCTCCACCGCACCGCGCACGATCCACCCGATCGGGTCGCCCGGTTCGCTGGTCACCCACTCCAGCAGCCAGCGCGGCACCGAGGTCCCGTGCCCGGCGCGCACCGTGGCCGCGGCGACCAGCACGGCGTCGGAGCGGTCGTCGGAGTCGTGCGCGCAGGCGATCAGCGCGGCCACCGCGGTCCGGTCCCCGGCGCGGGTCGCCGCGCGGACCGCCTCCAGCTCCGGGCTGCCGTAGGTCAGGCCCTCGCGCGCCTCGGGCAGCGAGCACAACCGCCTGGCGAAGATCTTCGGCACGGAGATCGAGCCTATGGTGTGGCACATGGAGTCGCTGGACCAGATGGAGGCCAATCTCGCCCGGCACGCGAGCCTGTTGCACGACCCGGCGCGGGTGGTGCGGGCCGCGGACCTGTTCTACGCCGACAGCGGCCTGGCCGATGACACCTTCAATATCATCGCCGGGGCCCGGTTCACCGCGGCGACCGCGGACCGGCGGATCGCCGAGACCATCGACGCGCTGCACCGCACCGGCCGCCCGTTCTCCTGGTGGGTCGGCCCGGCCTCGACGCCGGGTGACCTGTCCGCGCGGCTGAGCGCGGCCGGGCTGCCCGCCACCGAGTCCGAGACCGCGATGTGGGCGAGCCTGGACGAGCTGGCCGCGCCGCGCGGGGCCGAGGGCCTGGACGTGGTGGTGGCGCGCACGCCGGAGCAGCTGACCGACTACGCCGGGGTGCTGGCCGCGCTGTGGGACCCGCCCTCGCCCGCGGTCCGCGCCTACTACGCCCAGCCCGCCGCGCTCGACTGCGCGGCGAAGTTCCTGGTGGGCTACGCCGACGGGCAGCCGGTGTGCACCGCCGAGGTGACCCTGCACGCCGGGGTCGCCGGGCTCTACAACGTCTGCACCGCGAGCACCCACCGCCGCCGCGGCTTCGGCGGCGCGATCACCGACGCGGCCCTGCACCTGGCCCGCGACGCCGGCTACCGGACCGCGGTGCTCCAGGCCTCGGCCGAGGGCGAGCCGGTGTACCGGCGGCTGGGCTTCCAGGTCTGCGGGCGGTTCACCGAGCATGCACTGCGGTAGCGGCGCCAAAGACGCACCCGGTTTGGCGAGATCCCTGGCGCAGGGCCAGAATCGGCTGGCATGCGACGAATGACCCCGGCTGTGCTGACCGCGGTGGCGATCCTCGGTCTCACGGCGTGCTCGTCCGGCGGGACCGGCTCCCCACAGACCTCCAGCGCGACCACCAGCGCGGCCCCGGCCCCGCTGGTGTCGGCGACCTTCGCTCCGCCGGCGGCCACCGGCGCCCAGCCGCCCGGCGTGGTCTACAACACCGAACTGGTGCCCGCGGGCGCGGCGGGCACGGTCACCGGCGCCACCGCCGACGGCCGCACCACGGTGACCCTCAACGTCACCGGCCTGCGCCCCAACCGCAAGTACGGCTCGCACGTGCACACCAAGGCGTGCGGTCCGAAGCCCGCGGACTCCGGACCGCACTACCAGGACAAGCTGGACCCGGTGCAGCCCTCGGTGGACCCGGCCTTCGCCAACCCGAAGAACGAGGTCTGGCTGGACTTCGAGACCGACGCCGCGGGCGCGGCCAAGGTCTCGGCCACGGTGGAGTGGAAGTGGCGGCCGAACGAGGCCAACTCGGTGGTGCTGCACATCGACCAGACCAACCACCACGACCACGGCAAGGCGGGCACCGCCGGTGAGCGCCTGGCCTGCCTGACCGCCCCGTTCAAGTCCTAGCCGGGCCGGGTGCCCGTGGTCACTCGGCCGCGGGCACCCAGGAGGCCGGGCGCTTCTCGGCGAAGGCGCGGATGCCCTCCTGGCCCTCGGCGCTGGCGAAGTGCCCAGCGGAGAGCTCCAGCATGTCCGCGAAGTCCTCGCCCAGACCGGCGGCCGGGGGGCGGCGGAGCATGGCCTTGGTGGCGGCCAGCGCGTTGGGGCCGCCGAGGGCGAGCATGTCGGTGTAGCGGCGGACCTCGGCGTCCAGGTCCTCGGCGGGGACCGCGGAGTTGATCAGGCCGATGGCCGCGGCGCGCCCGGCGTCGAACTTCTCGCCGGTGAGAAACAGCTCGTGCGCGGCGCGCGGCAGCAGCCGGGGCAGCACGGTGACCGAGATGACCGCGGGCACCACGCCGATGCGGACCTCGGTGAAGGCGAAGCTGGCCGCGTGTGTGGCCACCGCGATGTCACAGGCGGCCACGATGCCGACGCCACCGGCGCGGGCCGGGCCGGCGACCTTGGCCACCACCGGTTTGGGGCTGGTCCAGAGCTGTTCCAGGATCGCCGGGAACTCGTTCACGCCCTGGTCGCCCGCGCCGGCGCCGCGGGACTCCTTGAGGTCCATGCCGGAGCAGAACACGGTGCCGGTGTGTCCCAGCACGACCACCCGCACCGCCTCGTCGGCGATGGCGGTGCTCAGGTGCGCGCGCAGCTCGCGGCGGAGCTGGGCGGAGAGGGCGTTGCGGTTGTGCGGGGAGTCGAGAGTGATCTCGGCGATGCCGCGGTCGACCGCGTAGTGGACGAGTTCGTCAGCCATGCACGCACCCTAAACATAGAAGTGACCGCATCGGGGAGACGGGCGGTTCTCCCCGATGCGGTCTGGAACCGGCTGAAAGGAGGCAGTTCAGCCGATCGTCGTGGTGGTCAACGCCGGGTTGGGGTTGGGGTAGCACTTGGTGGGGGCGTCAACCGGGATCCCGAGCGCGACCGCGGTGGCGATGAAGGTCAGGCCGGGGTTGGCGAAGCTGGAGCCGCCGAGCTTGGTCTCGATGGTGCCGCTGGCGCCGGCGGTGAGCTTGACGGTGATGGTGGGGATCTCGAAGGCCGCGCCGCCCGCGAGCGCCGCGCTCAGCTTGACCTCCAGGTTGTTGCCGACCTTGGTGATCGTCGGCGTGCCCACGCCGGAGCCGCCGGAGAGGGTGGCCGAGACGTAGGTGGAGTTCGCCGGGACCGGGACGGTCAGCAGGAAGTTCTTGATCTCACGCAGGGTGTAGTTGCCGACCTTGTCCGGCACCTTGTTCGGCGCGGGGTCGAACACCGCGGTGACCTCGCCGCCGGGGGCGACGGTGGCCGGTGCGGTGGCGGTCAGGTCCTGGCTGAAGGTGGCGTCAACCGGACCGAGTGGACTGCTGGCCTGACAGGCGAAGTTCACCGCGGCCGCAGGGGTGGCCACGGCGGGACCGGCAAGGGTGAGCAGGGGGGCGACGACCGCGGTCGCGGCTAGCAACAGTCGAGCGGTGGAGCGTCGTGCAGGGGACATATCCCACCTCGCTGTAGAAAATTCCTCCCGACACGGCGGCGGCAGAGGTGATTCTCACACGACGATCATTCTGTTGTTAACCCACTAAAGTCGTGATGTTGCGCCGTTCGGCCGCACACGCCTCGGCATAGCGGTGCAGCACCAGCTCGGCCACCTCGGGGTCGTCCCCGAGCGGCCGCGCCACTACGGTGTCCAGCCCGCAGGCCCGCGCCGCGGTGATCACCCGGTCCGGCAGCAGGCCGGGGGCCAGGAACCAGGAGGCCAACGCGATCCGTTGCGCGCCAAGGGCTTTCAGCCGCTCGACCACGGTGGCGACCGCCGGTTGCGCGCTGGCCGCGAAGGCGGCCTCCACCCCGGCCCAGCCCGCGTTCATCGACCAGCGGCGGGCCAGCGCGCGCACGGTGGCGTTGGCCGGTTCGTGCGAGGAGCCCGCCCCGGCCAGCACCACGCCGAGCTCCCGGTCGCCGGGCGCCGCGCCGGCCTCGGCCAGCCTGCGCAGCGCGGCCGACTCCAGCCGGGGGTCCGGGCCGAGCACGTCGGCTATCCGCACGGACAGCCTGGGCAGCCGGGTGACCACCTCGGACACCGCGCCGGGCAGGTCCACCTTGGCGTGGTAGGCCCGGCCCAGCAGCAGCGGGGCCACCACCACCTCGCGATGACCCTGTTCGTACAGGCCGGTCAGCACCTCACCCAGGCGCGGCGCGGACAGCTCGAGGAAGGCCGAGCGCACGTCCAGGCCGGGGGCCAGCGCGCGGACCACGGTGAGCAGCTCGTGCACGGTGGCCGCCGAACGCGGGTCGCGGCTGCCGTGCGCCACCGCGACCAGCGGGATCCCGTGGTCCATCACACCGCCGTGGCCAGGCCGCGGGCGCGCAGCACCACGCGCTCCAGTGGACGGAAGAACAGCAACTCCACGCCGATGCCGACCAGCAGGATCAACAGGATCGCCGCGATCACCAGCGACATGTCGGTGAGCTGGCGGCCCTCCTCCAGCATCTGCCCGAGGCCGATGCCCAGGTCCGGCGAGCGGGCGATGATCTCCGCGGCCATCAGCGAACGCCAGGAGAACGCCCAGCCCTGCTTGAGCCCGGCCAGGTAGCCGGGCAGCGCGGCGGGCAGCAGCACGTGCCGGGCGGACTGCAACCGGCCCGCGCCCAGCACCGTGCCCACCCGCAGCAGCAGCGGTGGCACCTGGTCGATCCCGGCGACCAGGCCGTTGGCGATGGAGGGCACCGCGCCCAGCAGCACCACGGCGTAGATCATCGAGTCGTTGAGGCCCAGCCACAGCAGCGCGGCGGGCACCCAGGCCACCGAGGGCAGGCTCTGCAACCCGCTCAGCAGCGGCCCGATCGCCGCGCGCACCAACGAGATCCGGGCCACCACCAGGCCCAGCGGGGTGCCGATGGCCACCGCGGCCAGGAAGCCCAGCACCGCGCGATGGGTGGAGACCCACAGCGTCTCCCAGGCCTGGCCGTCCAGCATCCGCTCCCACAGCACCCCGGCCACGGTGAGCGGGGCGGGCAGCTTGTACTCCGGCTCGATCGCCGAGGCCCACAACACCTGCCACACCACCACGATCAGCGCCAGCGCCACCAGTGGCGGCAGCACCGTGCGGGCGAACCGGAGCCAGCCGCCGCGGGAGCGGGCAGCCGTCGGCGCGTCGAGGGCGTCCAGCCCGGCTTCCAGCGCGGCCAGGTCCTCGCCGGATTTGGCCTCAGGAGCGGCCATGGCTGGAGATCACCTCCCGGAGGTGGCCGGTGATCTCCTCGGTCAGCTTGTCGGTGTCCTGCTCGTTGATCGCCCACTCGCGCACCACCCGGCCCGGCCGGGAGGACAGCAGCACCACCCGCTGGCCGAGCCGGACCGCCTCGCGCACGTCGTGGGTGACGAAGAGCACCGCGGTGCCGGTGCGCTCCCAGATCCGGCGCAGCTCGCCCTGCAGCGCGTCCCTGGTGATCGCGTCCAGCGCGGCGAAGGGCTCGTCCATGAGCAGCAACGGGTTGCCGCCCTCGGCCTCGTCCAGGGTGGTGGCCAGCGCGCGGGCCAGCGCGACCCGCTGGCGCATGCCGCCGGAGAGCTCGTGCGGGCGCTTGCGGCCGACCTCGGCCAGCCGCACCAGGTCCAGCAGCTTGGTCGCGGTGGCCGCGCGCTCGGCCCGGCCGAGGCCGCGCAGCCGCAGCGGCAGCTCGACGTTGCGGGCCGCGGTGAGCCATGGCATCAGCGCGGGCTCCTGGAAGACCACCGCTGGCCGTCCACTGTGGACCGACACCGTGCCGCCGGTCGGCTTGTCCAGTCCGGCCACCAGGTTGAGCAGGGTGGACTTGCCGCAGCCGGAGGCGCCGAGCAGGCAGACGAACTCGCCCGGCCGCACGGTCAGCTCGACCCCGTCCAGGGCCACCACGGTGTTCGCGCCGCGGCCGAAGGACTTGGTCACCTTGTCCAGGTGCACCACCGCGTCGGCGAGGTGGCCGGACGGGCGAATGTGTTCCAGAGTCGCGGTCATGACCGTGCCCTCACTTTCCGTCAAGTCCGGATGCGTCAGCGGTGGGCAGCCCGGCGGCCCGCAGCGCCTCGTTCAGCGCGGTCAGGTCGACGAGTCCCTTGAGGTCGAACTCCTGCTTGGCCACCCCGGCGGCCACGGCGTCCTTGGACAGCTTGGGGAAGGTGCTCGCGGCCGGGTCGGTGCTGAAGGCGATCTGGCTGAACGACCGCTCCAGCACCGGTTCCGGCAGCGGCTTGCCCGCGTACCTGCCCAGCGCGGCGTTGACCGTCTTCCTGGCCTCGGCCGGGTTGTCGTTGAGGAACTTGGTCGCGGCGACGTGGCCGCGGAGCAGCGCCTTGACCGTCGCCGGGTGCTTCTGCGCGAACTCGGTGCGCACGATCAGCACCGTGGTCGGGAACTTGCCGCCCGGCCACAGGTCCCGCTCGTCCACCAGCACCTTGCCGCCGGCCTCCAGCACCAGCCGGGAGGCCCAGGGCTCGGGCAGCCAGCCGCCGTCGAGCTGGCCGGAGCGGAAGGCGTCGAAGGTCTGCGGGTTCTCCGTGTTGGCGATCTTGACGTCCTTGCCGCCGGTGCTCTCCACCTTCAGCCCCTGCTGGGCCAGGTAGGCCCGCAGCGCCACGTCCTGGGTGCCGCCCAGCTGCGGGGTGGCGATGGTCTTGTCCTTGAGCTCCTGCGGACCGTTGATCTCCTTGCGCACCACCAGTTGGGCGCCGCCGGTAGCCGCGCCCGCGATCAGCCGGATCGCCGTGCCCTTGGACTTGGTGAAGGCGTTGATGGTCGGGTTGGGCCCGATGAAGGTCGCGTCCAGCGACCCGGCCAGCAGCGCCTCCACCGCCGAAGGGCCTGCGTTGAACGCCTGGGTGCTGAGCTTGGTGCCGCCCAGTTCCTTGGCGATGAACTTGCGGTCCTCGTCGATGCCGACCAGGGCCGGGGCGTGTGTGACGTTGGGGAAGAAGCCGAGTCGCAGTTCCGCCGCCGGTCCGGAGTCGCTCGCCTGGGTGGTCGACTCGGCGGCCCTGGTGCAGCCGCTGACCGCGGCGATCAGCGCGGTGGCGGCGAGCACTGCGGGCAGGACGCGATGGCGGCGTCGCGGGGTGCGCACGGGGTTCCTCCTGGGAGACAAGGCAGGGATGGCTAGGGGCCGGGGGAGACGAGGGCTCGGTCGTCGGCGGTCGCGTCGCCGAGTCCGGCGTCCTCGTGGACATCCGGGATGGGCAGGGGAGCGCCGATGAGTCCGGCGGCCAGGGTGCCGCCGTCGTTCGGGTCGATCACCAGGAAGGACCCGGTGCGCCTGCTGCTGGTGTACTCGTCAACCGGGAGCGGCTCCGCGGTCCGGATGAGCACCCGGCCGATCTGGTTGAGCTCCAGCGAGTCCGGCGTGTCCACAGTGGACAGTCGCTGTTCGTCGAAGCGGTCGGACAGCTCGGTGACGATGGCGGGGACGGTGCGGGTGCCGTGTTTGATCAGGACCCTGGCGTTGGCGCGCAACGGTTTCTCCGCCAGCCAGCAGACGGTGGCGTTGAGCTCGTCGCTCACTGAGGGAGAGTGTTCCGCGCTGGCGATCAGGTCGCCACGGGAGATGTCCAGATCGTTGTCCAGCAGCAGGGTCACCGACTGCCCGGCCCCCGCCTCGGCCAGTTCGCCGTCCGCGGTGTCGATGCGCACCACGGTGCTGCGCAGTCCGGCGGGTAGCACCACGACCTCATCGCCCGGCCGCACCACCCCGGCCGCGACCTGGCCGGCGTAGCCCCGGTAGTCGGGGTACTCGGGCGTGCGCGGCCGGATCACGTACTGCACCGGGAAGCGGAACGGCGCGTCGTGCGGATCCGGTTGCACCGGCACGGTTTCCAGGTGCTCCAGCAGGGTCGGCCCGGTGTACCAGGGGGTGCGCTCGGAGCGGTCCACCACGTTGTCGCCGACCAGCGCGGAGACCGGCACGGACAGCACCGCCTCCTCCGGGTAGCCCAAGGCGTTGGCGTGCGCCAGGAACTCCTTGGCGATCAGCCCGAACTTGGCCTCGTCGTAGTCGATGAGGTCGATCTTGTTGACCGCCAGCACCAGCTGCGGCACGCCGAGCATGGCCAGCACGGCCGCGTGCCGCCTGGTCTGCTCGATCACGCCCTTGCGCGCGTCCACCAGCAGGATGGCCAGCTGCGCGGTGGAGGCGCCGGTGACCGTGTTGCGGGTGTACTGCACGTGTCCGGGGGTGTCGGCGAGCACGTAGCTGCGCCGGGGGGTGGCGAAGTAGCGGTAGGCCACGTCGATGGTGATGCCCTGCTCGCGTTCCGAGCGCAGGCCGTCCACCAGCAGTGACAGGTCCGGTGTGGACAGTCCGCGGTCGACGCTGGCCCGCTGCACGGCTTCCAGCTGGTCGGCGAGCACGGACTTGGTGTCGTACAACAGGCGGCCGACCAGCGTGGACTTGCCGTCGTCGACGGATCCGGCAGTGGCCAGCCTCAGCAGGTCGGTCATCAGAAGTAGCCCTCTCGCTTCCGGTCTTCCATGGCCGCTTCGCTGAGCCGGTCGTCGGCGCGGGTGGCGCCGCGTTCGGTGAGCCGGGAGGCGGAGACCTCGGCGATCACCGCGGCGAGGTCGCTCGCCTCGGACTCCACCGCGCCGGTGCACGAGCCGTCGCCGACCGTGCGATACCGGATCACCTTGCGCTGCACGGTTTCCCCTGGCCGAGGGCCGCCCCACGGGCCTTCGGTGAGCCACATGCCGTCGCGCAGGTAGACGTCCCGCTCGTGCGAGTAGTAGATCGAGGGCAGCTCGATGTTCTCCCGCTCGATGTAGCGCCAGATGTCCAGCTCGGTCCAGTTGGACAGCGGGAACACCCGGACGTGCTCGCCTGGCCGGTGCCGCCCGTTGTAGAGGTTCCACAGCTCGGGCCGCTGCCGCTTGGGCTCCCACTGGCCGAAGGCGTTGCGCAGGCTGAAGATGCGCTCCTTGGCGCGGGCCCGCTCCTCGTCCCTGCGGCCGCCGCCGAAGACCGCGTCGAACTTGTGCGCGGTGATCGAGTCCAGCAGCGGCACGGTCTGCAGCGGGTTGCGGGTGCCGTCCGGGCGTTCCTGCAGACGGCCGTCGTCGATCCAGTCCTGCACGTGCGCGACCTCCAGCCGCAGCCCGTGCCTGGCCACCAGTTCGTCCCGGAAGGTGATGACCTCCTCGAAGTTGTGGCCGGTGTCCACGTGCAGCAAGGTGAACGGCACCGGCGCGGGCCAGAAGGCCTTGAGCGCCAGGTGCACCAGCACCGTGGAGTCCTTGCCGCCGGAGAACAGGATCACCGGCCGGTCGAACTCCCCGGCCACCTCCCGGAAGATGTGGATCGCTTCGGACTCCAGGGCAGTCAGGTTGTCCTGGGCCGGTCGCAGCGTGCTCGTCATTCCCCCGCCCTCACCCGTGCAGTCCGCACTCGGTCTTGGCCTTGCCCACCCAGCGACCGCTGCGCGGGTCCGCGCCCGGCAACGGCTTCGCCGTGCACGGCGCGCAGCCGATGGACGGATATCCCGCGCCCACCAACGGGTTCTCCAGGATGCCGTGCTCGGCGATGTAGGCGTTGAACTCCTCGTCGGTCCAGGCGGCGATCGGGTTGATCTTGACTAGCCCGTTGCGCTCGTCCCAGCCCACGATCGGCGTGTTCGCCCGCGTCGGCGCGTCCACCCTGCGCACGCCGGTGACCCAGGCGTCGTAGCGGGACAGCGTGCGCCGCAGCGGGATCACCTTGCGCATCGCGCAGCAGCGGTCGGCCGCGCGCTCGAACAGGTTCGGCCCGTGCTCGGCGTCCTGCTCGGCCACGGTCAGGTCCGGCAGCGCGTTGACGATGTTCACCGGATACACGGACTCCACCGCGTCCCTGGTGCCGATGGTCTCGGCGAAGTGGTAGCCGGTCTCCAGGAACAGCACGTCGAAACCGCTGGTCACCTTGGCCGCCAGGTCGATCAGCACCGCGTCCTGCATGTTCGAGGCCAGGATCCAGCGATCCAGCGGAAAGGTCTCCGCGACCCAGGTCAGCGCCTCGATCGCGGTGGCCTCGGCCAGCTCCTGACCCGCCCGCTCGGCGAGGGACTGGAAATCGGTCGTGGTGCTCACCGGGTCACCTCCACCGGGCGTCGCAGGCCGACGAACTTCAGCGAGAACACCCGCTGGCACCCGGTGCAGCCCCACGCGCCGTGCGGCTCCTCCTCTGGTCGCAGGTCCTCGTCCCCGCAGTAGGGGCAGTAGAACGGCGTCGCTCGTTCGCTCATCGCAGATCGGCCTCCTCGGCGCGGGCCGCCCACTGGGCGAACCGCTCTCCCTCGGTGCGCTGGGCCACGAAGTTGCGCGCGACCCGCGCCACGTACTCACCCAGCTCGGCCGCGGTCACCTTGTGCCCGCGCAGTTTCCGGCCGAAGCCGGCGTCCAGGCCGAGCCCGCCGCCCAGGTGCACCTGGTAGCCCTCGACCTGCTGGCCCTCGCCGTTGGTCACGATCTGGCCCTTGAGCCCGATGTCCGCGGTCTGGATCCGGGCGCAGGAGTTGGGGCAGCCGTTGATGTGCACACTGATCGCCGCTTCGGCCAGGGTGTCCTGGACGTCGGCGAGCTGCTGCTCCAGCTCCTCGACCAGGCGCGCGGCGCGGGCCTTGGTCTCCACGATGGCCAGCTTGCAGAACTCGATGCCGGTGCAGGCCATGGTGGTGCGCCGCCACGGCGAGGGCTTGGCGTGCAGGCCCAGCGCGGCCAGCTCGTCCACCAGACTGTCCACTTCGGACTCGGCCACGTCCAGCACGACCAGCTTCTGCTGCGCGGTCAGCCGGACCCGGCGGGACCCGGCCCGCTCCACCGCCTTGGCCACGTCGAGCAGGATCGAGCCGGACACCCGCCCGGCGACCGGCGCGACCCCGATGTAGAACTTGCCGTCCTTCTGCCGGTGCACGCCGACGTGGTCGATCGGCGCGGTGGCCGCGGGCGCGACCCCGTCGAGCAGCTTCCGCTTGAGGTACTCGGTCTCCAGCACCTCGCGGAACTTCTCCACGCCCCAGTCTGCGACCAGGAACTTGATCCGCGCCCGGTGCCGCAGCCGCCGGTAGCCGTAGTCGCGGAAGACGCTGATCACGCCTTCCCAGACATCGGGCACCTCGTCCAGGGGCACCCACACGCCGAGCCGCTTGGCCAGCATCGGGTTGGTGGACAGGCCGCCGCCGACGAACAGGTCGAAGCCGGGCCCGTGCTCGGGGTGGTCGACGCCGACGAAGGAGATGTCGTTGACCTCGTGCGCCACGTCCTGCAACCCGGAGATGGCGCTCTTGAACTTGCGTGGCAGGTTCGAGTAGGCCGGGTCGCCGATGTAGCGCTTGACGATCTCCTGGATGGCCGGGGTGCCGTCGATGACCTCCTCGGCGGAGATCCCGGCGACCGGCGAGCCGAGCACCACCCGCGGGCTGTCCCCGCAGGCCTCGGTGGTGCTCAGGCCGACCGCCTCGATCTTCTCCCAGATCGTGGGCACGTCCTCGATCTGGATCCAGTGGTACTGGATGTTCTGCCGGTCGGTGATGTCGGCGGTGTCGCGGGCGTAGGTCTGGGAGATCTCGCCCAGCACCCGTAGCTGCTCGGTGCTCAGCGCGCCGCCGTCGACGCGCACGCGGAGCATGAAGTACTCGTCGTCGAGCTCCTCCGGTTCCAGCACGGCCGTGCGGCCGCCGTCGATACCGGGCTTGCGCTGGGTGTAGAGGCCGTACCAGCGGAAACGTCCGCGAAGGTCGGCCGGGTCAATGGAGTCGAAGCCACCGCGGGCGTAGATGTTCTCGATCCGGGCCCGCACGTTGAGCGGGTTGTCGTCCTTCTTCGAGCGCTCGTTCGGGTTCAGCGGCTCGCGGTAGCCCAGCGCCCACTGCCCTTCGCCGCGGCGCTGTTTCACAGCCCGCGCCGGGGGAGAGGTTGGGGGGACCATGGTCCGACCTCCGGGATTCGAGGCGGCCGTGCGCACCGTCGAAGCCCCAGAGTTCACATGGTGGGATGGGGATCTTCAGCCGGGACGCCCGTCGCCGGCTGGCAAAAAGAAATGCAGCGGCCGACTAGACGTACCGTCGGCAGAGCGCGCTGGAGACACGCAGGTAGTCCACGTGGCGGCGGGCCACGAGGAACAGGCGTCGTCCAGGCGAGGTCATGTCGACCAGCGTGCCACGCGTCCCGGGATGGGTCTACCGCCATCCGCATAGTGGGATGGTGAGACGGATTGAGAGACTGCTGCTATGCCTTCCGTACTTCCCGACGGCGACCCGGCGCCCCAGGACGGCGCGCTGCCCGCCACCGCCCTGACCGGCCTTGGCGACCGGCCGTTCGGGCTGTACGTCCACGTGCCGTTCTGCGCGACCCGCTGCGGCTACTGCGACTTCAACACCTACACCCCCGGTGAGCTGGGCAGCTCCGCCTCCCCGCAGTCCTGGCTGACCGGGCTGCGCCAGGAGCTGGAGCTGGCCGCGCGGGTGCTGGGCAGCCCCCCGGCCGCGGACACCGTCTTCGTCGGCGGTGGCACCCCGTCCCTGCTCGGCGCGGACGGCCTGGCCGCGGTGCTCGGCGCGGTCCGGGACACCTTCGGCCTGGCCCCCGGCGCCGAGGTGACCACCGAGTCCAACCCGGAGTCCACCTCCCCGGAGTTCTTCGCCGGCCTCCTGGCCGCCGGGTACACCAGGGTCTCCCTGGGCATGCAGTCCGCCGCCCCGCACGTGCTCCAGATCCTGGACCGCACGCACACGCCCGGCCGCGCCCGCGCCGCGGCGAAGGAAGCCCGCGCCGCCGGGTTCGAGCACGTGAACCTGGACCTGATCTACGGCACCCCCGGCGAACGCCCGCAGGACCTGGCCGAGTCCCTGGACGTGGTCCTGGCCGGCGGCGTCGACCACGTCTCGGCGTACGCGCTGATCGTCGAGGAGGGCACCGCCCTGGCCCGCCGGATCAACCGGGGCGAGCTGCCCAGCCCGGACGACGACGTGCTGGCCGAACGCTACGAACAGGTCGACCAGACCCTCCAGCGCGCCGGCCTGACCTGGTACGAGGTCTCCAACTGGGCCACCGGCGAGGCCGCCCGCTGCCGCCACAACCTGGGCTACTGGCTCGGCGGCGACTGGTGGGGCGCGGGACCGGGCGCGCACAGCCACGTCGGCGGGGTGCGCTGGTGGAACGTCAAGCACCCCAGCCGCTACGCCGCCCTGCTCGCCGAGGGTCACTCACCGGCGGCGGGCCGGGAGACCCTGACCGCGCAGGACCGGGACGTGGAACGCGTCCTGCTGGAGCTGCGGCTGGTCGAGGGCCTGCCGGTGGCGGTGCTGGACGAGGCGGGCCGCCGCGAGGCCGGGGTGGCCGCCGCGGACGGCCTGCTCGACGCGGCGAGCCTGGCCGGCGGGCGCTGCGTGCTCACCGACCAGGGCCGCCTGCTGGCCGACGCGGTGGTCCGGCGACTGGTGCCGTGAACTGGCGCGACCACGAGTTTTAAAGTAGTTTGCAGCTATGACCGCAACTGCGCCGGAGGTCAACTTCTCGGACCTCTCCAACAAGCCGGTCGACACCGTGCGCAAGCTGCAGGAGTCGCCGAGCCGGTCGGTGCGCGTCCACCGCAGGGGCGATGAGGAGGACCTGGTTCTGGTCACCGCCAGCCGGGCCGCCGAGGTGCGGGAGGTCGTCTCCACCACCACCGCCCTGTTCGTCGCGCTCATGCAGCACAGCGCCGAGGTCAGGGACCTGGTCACCGAGGTGATGCCGACCGCCTTCCCGTGGGTGCGCTTCCTGCCGAGAGAGGATGTGCGGGCCTTCGTGGTCGAGCTGATCGACATCCTGGAGGCGGCGAACTCCCTCGGCAATCCCGCCCCGGTGGTCCAGCTGATCACCGAATGGCGGCACACCGCCGAGGTGCACGCCGATCCCGAACTGCTGGCCACCCTGCGCAAGGACGGCGAGGACCTGGGCGAGGTCCCGGCGCCGGAGGCGACGCAGGCGTGAGCCCGAAGAAAGGCGATCCGGTCGCACCCCCGGCGATCGGCGCGGAGTGGCAGATCCGGTTCAGCACCACCGAGGCGGTCAAGGGCTGGCAGGACCTGGAGAACGCCGTCCCCGGCAACCTGCGCAAAGCCTGGGAGACGATGCGCGCGGAACCCGGTCCGGGACCGGGCAAGCCGACCAGCAGGCACCACCAGTTCCGCCGCTCGCTGGCCACCGGCACCCATGGCGGCCGCACCCTGCCGCAGTGGCAGATCGAGGTCACCGGCGGTGGCCGGATCTGGTACCTGCTCGACGAGGACCGGCACACTGTCTGGGTGCAGGCGGCCAGCACCGGGCACCTCAAGGCCACCGACTAACCCAGCGCCAGCACCCGGACGTGGATGAAGTTGCGCTGCTGGAGCGCCGCCCGCACCGCCCGGTGCAGCCCGTCCTCCAGGAACATCTCCCCGCGCCACTGGACCGCGTGGGCGAACAGGTCGCCGAAGAAGGTCGAGTCGGAGCTGAGCAGGCGGTCCAGCTCCAGCACCTTCTTCGTGGTCACCAGCTCGTCCAGCCGGACCGGCCGGGGCGGGATCTTCGCCCACTCCCTGGTACTCAGCCCGTGGTCCGGGTACGGCCGCCCGTCCCGGACGTCCTTGAAGATCACCCCGGCCTCCCTGCCAGCACTCGCGCGTAGCACCCCACACCAGACCCTAGGGCGTGTCCGCCGAGCCTCGCACGCGACCACCGGGCCCAGCCCGTCCCGGTCGGCGCCGCCGGAACGACCGAGTACGCCCAGTACGAGGCCGCTCCGGCGGCGCCGACCGGAACGACCTGGACTCCAGCGCTCACGCACGAGGCCCGGCGGACACGCCCTAGACTTGCAAGCGACAGGGAGGTGACGCGCGGTGAACACAGGGTCGCCGGACGACCGCCGCTTCGAGGTGTTGCGGGCGATCGTCGCCGACTACGTCAACACCCAGGAGCCGGTCGGGTCCAAGGCGCTGGTCGACCGGCACAACCTCGGGGTGTCCAGCGCGACGGTGCGCAACGACATGGCGGTGCTGGAGGAGGACGGCTACATCACCCAGCCGCACACCAGCGCCGGCCGGGTGCCCACGGACAAGGGCTACCGGGTCTTCGTGGACCGGCTGACCGAGGTCAAGCCGCTCTCTACCGCCGAGCGCAGGGCGATCCAGGCGTTCCTGGACGGGGCGATGGACCTGGACGACGTGCTCCGGCGCAGTGTGCGGCTGCTGGCGCAGCTGACCAGGCAGGTGGCCGTGGTGCAGTACCCGACGCTGACCCGGTCCTCGGTCCGGCACATCGAGGTGGTGCCGATCACGCAGGCCAGGCTGATGCTGGTGACCATCACCGACACCGGCCGGGTCGAGCAGCGCATGGTCGACCTGGGCGATGTGATCAGCACCGAGGACGTGGCCAGGGTGCGCTCCGTGCTCAACTCCACCCTGGTCGGGCGCAGGCTCGCCGATGCCTCCGCGCGGGTGGCCGAGCTGCCGGAGTCGGCGCCGAGCGAGCTGCGCGACATCATGATCCGGGTGTGCACCGCGCTGATCGAGTCGCTGGTGGAGCATCCGGAGGAGCGGCTGCTGCTCGGCGGCACCGCGAACCTGACCCGCAACGTGGCCGACTTCCCCAACTCCCTGCGCAGCGTGCTGGAAGCCTTGGAGGAGCAGGTCGTCGTGCTCAAGCTGCTGCAGGCGGCGCACGACCAGTCGACGATCACGGTGCGGATCGGGGAGGAGAACGAGGCCGAGGAGATGCGCAGCACCTCCGTGGTCTCCATCGGCTACGGCTCCTCCGCGGGCACCGTGCTCGGCGGCATGGGTGTGGTGGGGCCGACAAGAATGGACTACCCGGGAACGATGGCGGCTGTCCGCGCCGTTGCCGCATATGTGGGAGACATCCTGGCCGGCCGCTGAGCGGCGGCTGGCTGAGGGAAGAAGGACTGGGAGACGGTGGCAAGGGACTACTACGGCACTCTCGGCGTGCGTTCGGACGCGTCGCAAGAGGAGATCAAGCGGGCGTACCGCAAGCTCGCCCGCGAGCTGCACCCGGACGTGAACCCGGAGGAGAGTGCCCAGCAGCGTTTCCGTGAGGTGACCGCGGTCTACGAGGTGCTCTCCGACCCGGAGAAGCGCAAGATCGTCGACCTCGGCGGTGACCCGCTCTCGCCCGGTGGCGGCGGGGGTGGCGGACGCGGCGGCATGGGCGACCCGTTCGCCGGGTTCGGCCTCGGCGACATCATGGACGCCTTCTTCGGCGGCGGCCCGGCCAGCCGGGGTCCGCGCAGCCGGACCCAGCCCGGCTCGGACGCGCTGATCCGGCTGGAGGCCACCCTGGAGGAGTGCGCCAGCGGCATCACCCGCGAGCTGACCGTGGACACCGCGATCCTGTGCGACCTGTGCGAGGGCTCCGGCTGCGCCAAGGGCAGCTCGCCGATCCGCTGCGACACCTGCGGCGGGCGTGGCGAGGTGCAGTCCGTGCAGCGCTCCTTCCTCGGCCAGGTGGTCACCGCCCGGCCGTGCCCGGTCTGCCGCGGCTTCGGCGAGGTCATCCCCGACCCCTGCCAGCAGTGCGCGGGCGAGGGCAGGGTGCGCTCGCGGCGCACCATCAACGTCAAGATCCCGCCGGGTGTGGCCGACGGCATGCGCGTGCGGCTGGCCAGCCAGGGCGAGGTCGGCCCCGGCGGCGGACCGGCCGGTGACCTCTACGTCGAGGTCGAGGAGCTGCCGCACGACACCTTCACCCGCGAGGGCACCGAGCTGCACTGCACGATCCGGGTGCCGATGACCGCGGCCGCACTGGGCGCGACCATCCCGATGCAGACCCTGGACGGCGTGGAGGAGCTGCCGCTGGACCCGGGCACCCAGCCGGACACCGAGCTGCTGCTGCCCGGCAAGGGCATGCCCCGGCTGCGGTCCTCCGGCCGGGTGGACGGGCGCGGCGACCTGCACGTGCACGTCGAGGTCGTGGTGCCGACCAAGCTGGACGAGGAACAGACCGCGCTGCTGCGCCAGCTCGCCGAGCTGCGCGGCGAGGAGGCATCCGAGCTGGCCACCAACGCCAACGGGCGCGGCGGCGGCCTGTTCTCCAGGCTGCGGCACTCCTTCGGACAGCGTTGATCCACGGAGACGCGGTCTTCCACGTCGACGAGCTCCCGAGCGGGGACTCAGCGCGGCTGGACGGACCGGAAGGCAGGCACGCGGCCACGGTGCGCCGGATGCGCGTCGGGGAGCACCTGGTGCTCTCCGACGGCGCCGGTGGCCTGGCCCGGTGCGCGGTGGCCGAGGTCGGCAAGGACTTCCTCGGCCTCGAGGTGCTGGCGCGCTGGCTGGAGCCCGCGCCCAGCCCCCGGGTCACCCTGGTGCAGGCGCTGGTCAAGGGCGATCGCGGGGAGCTGGCGGTCGAGCTGGCCACCGAGGCCGGGGTGGACGCGGTGCACCCGTGGCGCGCGGCCCGCTGTGTGGCCCGCTGGGAGGACGGACCGCGCGGGGCCAAGGCACTGGCCCGGTGGCGCTCCACGGCCCTCCAGGCGGCCAAACAGGCCCGCCGGGCCTGGGTCCCCGAGGTCGGTGAGCCGCTGGGCACCGGACAGCTCGCTGAGCTGGTCCGGGGCAGCGCGTGCACCCTGGTGCTGCACGAGGCCGCCGAGGTGGGGTTGGCCGAGGTCGAGCTGCCTGCCGAGGGGGAGCTGCTGATCGTGGTCGGGCCGGAAGGCGGGATCACGGAGAGCGAGATCGCGCGACTCACCGAATCGGGAGCGATCCCAGTCCGGCTGGGGCACACCGTGCTGCGCGCCTCCACCGCGGCAGCGGTCGCCCTGGGCGCGCTGGGCGTGCTGACCGGCCGCTGGGCAGCTGTCGCCAGTGGCGAAAGTGCTCGTTAGCAACCACTTCCGCGCAGTTCTGCTACCTCGGCCACGGGAAATGGCGACCGGCCCAGCGATCGATCGCCAAACGGCAGCTTTCGCGCGCCGAGCGGCGTGATCCATTCGGTCGAGGTGTAGCGCGAGGGGCCGGATAGGAGCTACGCTCTGTCGCCGACGGGCAAGAAAGTTCTGGGGCAGCCTTCGTCGGCCCACCTCAGAGCACTTGCCGGAAACTGGCCTCGGGTGACGGGCACCCGAAGGATCGCCGGACACCTCCCCCCTCGGTCCGGCGCGGTTGCGTCGCGACGGAGTGACCCCCAGGCTCCGTCGCGACGCAACCACCCCATCACCCACCCTGTGGTAAGTCCGGGGTTGTCACTCTGTGTCGAGGTTCGTATCCACTCTGCCGGTGGAATCGCGCTGGACAATTTTTATAACACGCCTGTGCTAGAAAAGTACAGTGCCCAAACTCGTCGACCATGAGGCCCGCCGCCGGGAGCTGGCCCAGGCCGTGTGGCGGGTCGTCCAGCGCGACGGCGTGGAACGCGCCTCGGTGCGCGCGGTGGCCGCCGAGTCCGGCTGGTCGGCCGGCGCGCTGCGGCACTACTTCCCGACCCAGGACGCGCTGCTGCACTTCGCGATGGACCTGGCCGCGGAGAAGTTCACCGAACGGGCCCGCGCCGCCGACGAGCACGGCCGCCTGCCGCAGGACCACTCCGCGCCGTGGCGGGTGCGCAACCTGATGCGCACGCTGCTGCCGCTGGACGCCGACAGCAAGGTCTCCGCCGAGGTGTGGATGGCCTTCGTCAGCCGCGCCAGGGTCGACCCGGTGCTGCGCGCCGCGGGCCGCAAGGGCGATGAGGAGGTCGCCTACTGGCTGCTGGACCGGCTGCGCGAGGCCAGGGCCGAGGGCATCCTGCGGCCGGGCGCCGACCCCGAACGCGAGGCGCTGCGCCTGCTCGCGCTCACCGACGGCCTGGTCCTGCACGGCCTGATCGCCCCGGAGGCGATGTCGCCGGAGCTGATGTCCCAGCTGCTGGACGACCACATCCGGGAGCTGTTCCCGGGCAGCGACCTGAGCACCTGAGCGGCCAACGGCCTATTGCGGTGGGGCTCGTCAGGGGCTGGCGTTAGCATCAATCCCGACAGAGACCCATCAACGCAAGCACCGCAGAAAGCAGGCCCGAGGCCACGTGGCCGGTACCGCACCTGGTGAAGCGACCCAGCCCGGGTCGAAGATCTCCCTGCCCGACTCCGCAGTCCTGGCGCTGCTCGGCTCCCGCGACGAGAACCTGCGTCTGCTGGAGGAGCTGCTCACCGCCGACGTGCACGTGCGGGGCAACGAACTCACGCTGACCGGCGATCCGGCCGACGTCGCCTTCGCCGGACGCGTCTTCGCCGAGCTCGTCACCCTGGCCGGCAAGGGCCAGCCGGTCGGGCAGGACGCGGTGCGGCGCACGGTGGCCATGCTCGACGCCGGCACCGCCGAGTCCCCCGCCGAGGTGCTCAGCCTCAACATCATCTCCCGGCGCGGGCGGACCATCCGGCCCAAGACGCTGAACCAGAAGCGCTACGTGGACGCCATCGACGCGAACACCGTGGTCTTCGGCATCGGCCCGGCAGGCACCGGCAAGACCTACCTGGCCATGGCCAAGGCCGTGCAGGCGTTGCAGGCCAAGCAGGTCAGCCGGATCATCCTGACCAGGCCCGCGGTCGAGGCGGGGGAGCGGCTGGGCTACCTGCCGGGCACCCTCTACGACAAGATCGACCCGTACCTGCGGCCGCTCTACGACGCGCTGCACGACATGGTCGACCCGGAGTCGATCCCCCGGCTGACCCAGGCCGGGACGATCGAGGTGGCGCCGCTGGCCTACATGCGCGGCCGCACCCTCAACGACGCCTTCATCATCCTGGACGAGGCGCAGAACACCACGCCCGAGCAGATGAAGATGTTCCTCACCCGGCTCGGCTTCGGCTCCAAGATCGTGGTCACCGGCGACATCACCCAGGTCGACCTGCCCGGCGGGCAGCGCAGCGGCCTGAAGGTGGTCCGGGAGATCCTCGACGGTGTGGACGACGTGCACTTCTCGATCCTGACCAGCCAGGACGTGGTCCGGCACCGGTTGGTCGGGGAGATCGTGGACGCCTACGACCGCTGGCAGGTCGTGCAGGACAACGCGGAGAACGGCGCCGCGGCGCAGCGTGCCCACACCCGAAAGGCAAGGCGTTGAGCATCGAGATCGCCAACGAGTCCGGGGTCGGGGTCGAGGAGACCTCGATCGTCGACGCGGCGAGGTTCGCGCTGGACCGCATGGGCGTGAGCCCGCTGGCCGAGCTGTCCGTGCTGCTGGTCGAGCTGGACGTGATGTCCGACCTGCACGAGCGGTGGATGGACCTGCCGGGCCCCACCGACGTGATGGCCTTCCCGATGGACGAGCTGGACTCCGCCCGCCGCCCCGACGCGGCCGGGGTCGGTCCCGCGCTGCTCGGCGACATCGTGCTCTGCCCGGCCTTCGCCAAGGACCAGGCGCGCAAGGCGGGGCACAGCCTCACCGACGAGCTGCACCTGCTCACCGTGCACGGCGTGCTGCACCTGCTCGGCTACGACCACGCCGAGCCGGAGGAGGAGCGGGAGATGTTCTCCCTGCAGAACCGCATCCTCGCCGACTTCCGCACCGCGCGGGCGCAGGAGCAGCAGCGCGCCGCCGATGACAAGGTGCTCGGCGCGGTCGGCCTGCACGACGCGGCCACCGACGCAGCGGAACCGGCGGCGGCGGAACCGGCGACCGAGGCGCCCGCCGCGGAGCCGCAGCGGCGCGCGGACGCCGACCCCGCGGGCTGAGGCGGCGACGGCGATGTCCGACCCCGTGACGCTGGTCGTCATCGCGGTCCTGCTGGTGCTCGCCGCCGGGGTCTTCGGCGCCGCCGACGCGGCGCTGGGCACGGTCTCCAGGGCCAGGGTGGACGCGCTGGTCCGGCAGGGCAGGGCAGGGGCCCGCCAGCTCGCGCTGGTGGTGGCCGACCGGCCCCGGCACATCAACCTGCTGCTGTTGCTGCGGCTGGGCTGCGAGCTGGCCGCCACCGTGCTGGTCACCTTCGCCTGCCTGTTCTGGATCGACACCGCCTGGCTGGCCGCGCTGGTGGCCATGCTGAGCATGCTGGTGACCAGCTACGTGCTGGTCGGCGTCGGCCCGCGCACCATCGGCCGCCAGCACCCCTACGGCGTGGGCATCCTGGTCGCCGGGCCGGTGCGCGCGCTGGTCACCGTGCTCGGGCCGCTGGCCAGGCTGCTGATCCTGATCGGTAACGCGATCACCCCCGGCCGCGGTTTCCGGGAGGGCCCGTTCTCCTCCGAGGTCGAGCTGCGCGAGCTGGTCGACCTGGCCCAGGAGCGCGGCGTAGTGGCCGCAGGCGAGCGCGAGATGATCCACTCGGTGTTCGAGCTGCGCGCCACCATCGCCCGCGAGGTCATGGTGCCGCGCACCGAGATCGTCTGGATCGAGCAGGACAAGTCGGTCCGGCAGGCCCTCGCGCTGTGCCTGCGCACCGGGTTCTCCCGCATCCCGGTGATCGGGGAGAGCGTGGACGACGTGGTCGGCGTGGTGAACCTCAAGGACCTGGTGCGCTCCTCGGTGGAGGGCGCGGCCGAGGCCGACCGCACGGTCGGGGTGCGCGAGCTGATGCGCCCGGCCAGCTTCGTGCCCGACTCCAAGCGGCTGGCCGAGCTGCTCAAGGAGATGCAGCTCTCCCGCAACCACCTGGCCATCGCGGTGGACGAGTACGGCGGCACCGCCGGGCTGCTCACCATCGAGGACATCATCGAGGAGATCGTCGGCGAGATCACCGACGAGCACGACGCGGACGAGCGCCCGCCGATCGAGGTGCTCGGCGACGGCACCCCCGCGGTCCGGGTGGTCTCCCGGCTGCCGGTGGAGGACCTGGGCGCCTACTTCGGCGTCGAGCTGGATGACTCCGAGGTGGAGACCGTGGGCGGCCTGCTGGCCCAGCGGCTGGGCCGGGTCCCGCTGCCGGGCGCGGAGGCCGAGATCGAGGGCCTGCGGCTGCGCGCCGAGGGCGGCAAGGACAACCGCGGCCGGATGCGGATCACCACCGTGCTGGTCTGCCCGGTCAGCACGCTCACCCCGGCCGTCCCGGCCGAAGCCGACGGAAAGGACTCCCGTGCCTGAGCTCGACCCCGAGGACACCAAGCTCGTCGTGCTGGCCCGCGCCTCCCGCGCCCGCACCGGCGCCGCCGAGGGCGCCGCGGTCCGCGACACCGACGGCCGCACCTATGCCGCCACCACGGTCGCCCTGCCCTCGCTGAAGCTGACCGCCCTGCAAGCCGCGGTCGCGGCGGCGGTGTCCAGCGGGGCGGAAGGCCTGGAGGCGGCGGCGGTGGTCACGGCGGCGGCGGAGGCCGACGAGGCGTCCCGGTCCGCCCTGCGCGATCTGGCCCCGGCGGCCCCGCTGCACGTGGCGGGCGCCGACGGCGAGGTGCACACCACGCACTGAGCCGCGGACGACCGCGGCGAGCAGCCCGGCGGCGGGAGCTGAAACCCGCTCAGCCGGTGCGGCGGAAGGTGCGCCGGTAGCTGCTGGGCGCGGTGCCGAGCTGGGCGCGCAGGTGGGACCGGAGTGAGGCCGCGGTGCCAAAACCGGCCTGGGCGGCGATCCGGTCCACCGGCAGGTCGGTCTCCTCCAGCAGCCGCCTGGCCAGCTCCACCCGCTGCCGGATAAGCCACTGCCCTGGGCTCAGGCCGGTCTCCTCGCGGAAGCGGCGGGTGAAGGTGCGCACGCTCATCCGTGCCCGCGCGGCCAGCTCGCGCAGGTCCAGTGGGCGTTCCAGGTTGCCCAGCATCCACTCGCGGACCTCGGTGGTGCCCGAGTCCGGCTCCACCGGCAGCGGGCGCTCGATGAACTGGGCCTGACCGCCGTCCCGCCAGGGTGCGACCACGCAGCGCCGGGCGCTGCGGTTGGCCACCCCGCTGCCGTGGTCCAGCCGCACCACGTGCAGGCACAGGTCAAGGCCCGCGGCCACGCCTGCCGAGGTGAGCACCTGGCCGTCGTCGACGAAGAGCACCTCCGGGTGCAGGTCCACCTCGGGGAACAGCCGCCGGAACCGCTTGACCCAGCGCCAGTGCGTGGCCGCGGGCCGTCCGTCCAGCAGTCCGGCCGCGGCCAGCGCGAAGGACCCGGTGCAGATGGACAGCACTCGCTTCCCGGCCGCCAGCGCGGCCTGGAACGCCTCGCCGACGCCGTCCGGCAGCACGCCGTCGGTCACGATCGGGCCGTCGTGCACACCGGTGGCCACCACCGTGTCGGCCCACTCGAAGGCCTCCAGGCCGTGCTCGGGCAGCACCTGGTACCCGGCCGCGGCCCGCACCGGCCCGCCGTCGGAGGTGCACACCCGCACCTCGTAGAGCGGCTCGCCCCGATCACCGCGGGCGGCGGTGCCGAAGACCTGTGGCGGCACGCCGAGGTCGACCCCGGCGGCGTGGTCGAAGGTCAGCACGGCGACCCGGTGCGGACGGTCCATGGCCCGATCCTTGCACATGTTGGCCTTCGGGCCACTCGTCCGCGGCGGCCCGCGCACCGAGGCTGGCTCGGTGACCCAGACTCAGCTCACCCGTCCCCGCCTGCACCGGGCCTGGGTGGTCGCCGCCGTGGCCTTCGTCGCGCTGGTCGGCGCCGCCGGTTTCCGCGCCACCCCTGGCGTGCTGATCAACCCGCTGCAACAGGAGTTCGGCTGGCCGCTGGGCACCCTCTCGCTGGCCGTCTCGATCAACCTGCTGCTCTTCGGCCTGACCTCCCCGTTCGCCGCGGCCCTGATGGAGCGCTTCGGCGTGCGCAGGGTGGTGGCCTGCGCGCTGGCGCTGGTCGCCGCGGGCAGCGGGCTGACCGTGTTCATGACCGCCTCCTGGCAGCTGGTGCTGCTGTGGGGCGTGCTGGTCGGGCTGGGCACCGGGTCGATGGCGCTGGCCTTCGTGGCCACCATCACCACCCGCTGGTTCGTCACGAGCCGCGGCCTGGTCACCGGCGTGCTCACCGCGGGCAGCGCGGCCGGTCAGCTGGTGTTCCTGCCGTTGCAGGCGCTGCTGGTCGAGCAGTATGGCTGGCGCTGGGCCGCGCTGGCGGTCGCCCTGGGCGCGCTCGCGGTGGTGCCGCTGGTGCTGGGGCTGCTGCGGGACCACCCGGCCGAGCTCGGCCTGACCGCCTACGGCGCCACCGGCGCGCCCGAGCTGCCGCCAAGGCCGGCCGGCGGCGCGGCCAAGCGCGCCCTGTCCGTGCTGGCCACCGCCGCGCGCACCAAGGCATTCTGGTTCCTGGCCATCGGCTTCGCGATCTGCGGCATGAGCACCAACGGCCTGGTCGGCACGCACTTCATCCCGGCCGCGCACGACCACGGCATGCCCACCACCACCGCGGCCGGACTGCTCGCCCTGGTCGGCGTCTTCGACATCCTCGGCACCGTCCTGTCCGGCTGGCTGACCGACCGGGTCGACTCCCGGCTGCTGCTCGGCGCCTACTACCTGCTGCGCGGGGTGTCGCTGTTCGTCCTGCCCAGCCTGTTCGACGCCAGCGCCGGGCCCAGCATGCTGGTCTTCATCATCTTCTACGGCCTGGACTGGGTGGCCACCGTGCCGCCCACGGTCGCGCTCTGCCGGCAGCACTTCGGCCAGGACGGACCGGTGGTCTTCGGCTGGGTCTTCGCCGCGCACCAGGTCGGCGCGGCCATCGCGGCCACCGGCGCGGGCCTGCTGCGCGAGCACCTCGGCAACTACACCGCCTCCTGGTACCTGGCCGCCGGACTGTGCATGATCGCGGCGGTGGCCTCCATGATGATCACCACGTTGCGCGCCAAGCGCTCGGTCCCGGTGCCGGTGGCCCCGTAGCGTGAACGCCTGTGCGCCTGACCGTGTGCCGTGACTGCTGCTGCGGGACCACCCGCAAGCACCCCGAGCTCGACCACGACGAGCAGCTGCGCAGGCTGCGCGAGATCGCCGAGGAGCACGGGGCCAGGGTGACCGTCTCGGACTGCCTCGACGTGTGCGCGCAGTCCAACGTGGTCGTGGTGCAGAGACCCGGCGGCGGCAAACCGGTCTGGCTCGGGTTTGTGCTCGGCGAGGCCGTGCTCGGCGATCTGGCCAGGTGGCTGGCCGCCGGTGGGCCGGGCCGGGCGCCGCTGCCGGACACCCTGGAGCTGCACCGGATCAGCCCGCCGGTCCGGGAGGGCTCCCGGTAGTCCTGCCCTACAACAGGCGGCATGCCGAAACAGCTGCGCGTCACGCGAATAGTGATCATCATCCAAGCCGTGCTGAACCTGGCCCTTGGCGGGTTCGCCCTCGTCCTGCTCTCCCAGGAGAGCGACCGCGCGTGGGCCAGGGGGAACCTGGGCGTGCAGGCCCTGCTGCTGGTGGTCTCGCTGCTGGCCATGGTGCTGCTGCTGGTGTGCGCGACGCGGTTCGGCCATCGCGAGCCGTGGGTGCGCTTCACCGCGCTGGGGGTGGAGTGGGTCGTGCTGGCGGGCGCGGTGCTCAACATCGTCGGCGGGCTGATGATGGGCGAGCTCCTGCCACAGGCGGTGATCCCGTTGGTCTTCGCGGCGCTCGTGCTGCAGGCCCTGCTCAGGTCGGAGTCCAGGGAGTGGTTCACCGGGGAGCTGCGAGAATGGTCGAGTGACCAGCGTCAGTGACACCCACCGCTCCGGCTTCGCCTGCTTCGTCGGCAGGCCGAACGCAGGCAAGTCCACCCTCACCAACGCACTGGTCGGCACCAAGGTCGCCATCACCTCCAGCCGCCCGCAGACCACCCGGCACACCATCCGCGGTGTGGTGCACCGGCCGGACGCGCAGCTGGTCATCGTGGACACCCCCGGACTGCACCGGCCGCGCACCCTGCTCGGCCAGCGGCTCAACGACCTGGTCAGGGAGACCTGGTCGGAGGTCGACGTGGTCGGGCTCTGCGTGCCGGCCGACCAGCCGGTCGGCCCGGGTGACAAGTTCATCGCGGCCGAGCTGAAGAAGATCTCCAAGAACACCCCGGTGATCGGCATCATCACCAAGACCGACCTGGTGAGCCAGGAGCTGGTCGCCCAGCAGCTG
The DNA here is from genome assembly GCF_053591555.1 of Crossiella sp. NPDC003009. NCBI lineage: Bacteria > Bacillati > Actinomycetota > Actinomycetes > Pseudonocardiales > Pseudonocardiaceae > Crossiella > Crossiella sp. NPDC003009. The sequence continues at coordinate 51,766 of NZ_JBSFUA010000009.1, forward strand.
CTCGCGCTGCAGGAGATCATGGAGTTCACCGACCTGATCCCGGTCTCCGCGGTGGACGGCTTCCAGGTCGAGACGCTGACCCAGCTGCTCGTGGACCGGCTGCCGCGCGGCCCGCAGCTCTACCCCGACGGCGAGCTGACCGACGAGCCGGAGGCCACCCTCGTCGCCGAGCTGATCCGGGAGGCCGCCCTGGAGGGCGTGCGGGACGAGCTGCCGCACTCGATCGCGGTCACCGTGGAGGAGATGGTGCCGCACCCCGGCCGCACCGACATGATCGATGTGCACGCCGTGGTCTACCTGGAGCGGGACAGCCAGAAGGGGATCATGATCGGGCACAAGGGGGCCCGGCTCAAGCAGGTCGGCTCGACCGCGCGCAAGCACATCGAGAGCCTGCTCGGCACCAAGGTCTACCTGGACCTGCACGTCAAGATCGCCAAGGACTGGCAGCGGGACCCCAAGCAGCTGCGCCGCCTCGGGTTCTGAGCCTGTCGTCCCGGCATGGGACGATGACCGGGTGAGTCTCTACCGCGACACCGGCGTGGTGCTGCGGGTGCAGAAGCTGGGCGAGGCGGACCGCATCGTCACGTTGCTGTCCCGGCGGCACGGCAAGGTGCGCGCGGTGGCCAAGGGCGTGCGGCGGACGACCTCCCGCTTCGGCGCCAGGGTGGAGCCGTTCTGCCACGTCGACGTGCAGCTCTACACCGGCCGCACGCTGGATGTGATCACCCAGGTGCAGACCCTGGACGCCTTCGGCGCCGGCATCGTCGGCGACTACCCGCGCTACACCGCGGGCTGCGCCGTGCTGGAGACCGCCGACCGGCTCACCGCCGAGGAGAACGCGCCCGCGCTGCGGCTGTATATGCTGGTCGTGGGCGCCTTGCGGGCACTGGCTGACGACAGCCGGGAGGCGCCGCTGGTGCTGGACGCCTTCCTGCTCAGGGCCATGGGCTACGCCGGGTGGGCGCCCGCGCTCAGCGAGTGCGCCCGGTGCGGGGATCCCGGCCCGCACCAGTCCTTCAACGTGCAGGCCGGTGGCGCGGTCTGCCACCGGTGCCGCCCGCCGGGGTCGACCAAGCCGACCCAGGAGACCCTGGGGCTGCTGGAGGCGCTGCTGCACGGTGACTGGCCGGTCGCCGAGCAGGCCAGCCACTCCGCGCGGCGGGAGGGCAGCGGCCTGGTGGCCGCGCACCTGCAGTGGCATCTGGAGCGCCAGCTGCGTTCGCTACCGTTGGTCGAACGCAAGCGCTCGGCAGTGGTGCCCGAGCCGCAGGCCTAGTTGTTCTCACGATGAGGAGGAAGCCGACGATGCTGCGACGGCGGGGTGGACGCGCTGACAAGAGCGTCCGGCCACCGGATCCGCATCCCTCCGGCGCGCGCCCGCCGGCGATCCCCGCCGACCTGGTGCCCCAGCACATCGCCGTGGTGATGGACGGCAACGGCCGCTGGGCCAAGGAGCGCGGGCTGCCGCGCACCGAGGGGCACAAGCGGGGCGAGGCGGTCGTGGTCGAGGTGGTCAAGGGCGCGATCGAGCTGGGTGTGAAATGGCTCTCGCTGTACACCTTCTCCACCGAGAACTGGAAGCGCACCCCGGATGAGGTGCGGTTCCTGATGGGCTTCAGCCGGGACGTGATCCGGGACCGCACCGACGAGCTGGACGAGCTCGGGGTCAACATCCGCTGGGCGGGCCGCAGGCCGAAGCTGTGGCGCAGCGTGATCAAGGAGCTGGAGGTCGCGCAGGAGCGCACCAAGGACAACTCCGTGATCAACTTGGCCATGTGCCTGAACTACGGCGGCCGCGCCGAGATCGCCGACGCCGCCCGCGAGATCGCCCGGCTGGCCGCCGCCGGGAAGATCAACCCGGACAAGGTCGACGAGAAGATGCTCAGCCGGCACATGTACCAGCCGGAGATGCCGGACGTGGACCTGTTCATCCGCCCCAGCGGCGAGATGCGCACCAGCAACTTCCTGCCCTGGCAGTCCGCCTACGCCGAGATGGTGTTCCAGGACATCCTGTGGCCGGACTTCGACCGCACACACCTGTGGCGGGCCTGCGAGGAGTACGCGATGCGTGACCGCCGCTACGGTGGGGCCCTGCCCAACCCGGTGCCGGACAGCCCAGCCGGGATCGTCGGCATCGAACCCGTGACCGGAGGCACCCGGTGACCGAGGCGCTGACCACCGCGACCCTGCTGACCTCGGCACGGGAAGCGCTGGAGATGTTCCACGACGTGCACGTCGACGACGACGGCGCGCTGACCTTCCGGCACGGCGAGGTGCCGTGCGCGGTGCAGGCCATGCAGCTCTCCGAGGGCCTGACCGTGCTCAGCCTCACCTGCGTGGTCGCCTGGGACCTGCCCGACGACGAGAAGCTGGCCGCCTCGGCCGCCGAACGCGCTGGTCAGGGCCTGTTCGGCACGCTGGGCGTGATCCGCACCGGCACCGGCATGGACGTCACCCTGCGCTACGCCTTCCCGGCCGAGGGCATGGGCGCGGCCCCGCTGAGCACCCTGCTGATGCTGGTGGTCTCCACCGCCTCCCAGCTCCGCGCCGAGCTGCTGGAAGCGGCGGGCCAGACCGGCTGACACGATGGCTAGCGGGTAGGCCACCGCATCGCAGCAGGTGTGGGTTCCATCGTTGTATATGTGGAACCCACACCGTGCTCAGCTCACCGATGGTCTGGGTCGCACGATGTTACCGAGCGTCAACGATGCGAGCCCGTGACCTCTCAAGCTCATTAAGCATTGATTGCATTTCAGTTTCCGAAAGCCATCTTGTGTAGCGCATACGGTTTCCCGGTCGACGGTAGAGATGAAGCCTCCGCACTCTATTTAGATGGGAAATCGAAATAATGAGAAGCAATTCATTCTCTGTTTACCTGCTCAAGCTTGGATTTGACTCAAGTAATTCATTGAAGGATGAGAACTCTTTGGTGGATTCTTGTGGCGCTAATCGTTTGCCGGACGGGGCCGTTATATATGTGCTGGACTCGACGCCCCGGGCGCCATGGTGGAAGTACTACTTCGATCTGCAAGTCGATCTGCGTCAAACCAGCAAAGGTGCCCTGATATTCTTTCCAGTTCAGGGTAGAGTTTTTGCCTTGACCTTCGGTCATGTCGCTCACAATCTCCGGGACGAATCTTATGAGTATGACTTTGGGCTAAAAGTGACGCTGAACTGTGTTGATCCTGAGAAGCTGAGGAATGCTGACACGGTTGACTTGAGTTCCGCACGTAAACAGCGCACCCAGTTATCCGTGGAGCACGATCTCACATATTTTAGCTTCGATCAGGATAGCACTGTGCTAAGAAGTATAACCGGCAAGGTCCGGAAGGAATACGAAGAGTTAGTTCGCAGTGTGACCGGTGCGAGCAATCTTCGCGTCAGTTCTAGGGCTACCCCCGAGGAGCTTGTGACGCTATGTGGAGAGCTGCTTGCTCTGTATGAAGACAATTCATATCTGGAGACTTTTCCAGGCATTCACAACATTGCTCCGATGCGTGATCCTGAGGTGGTTGTCAGGCTTGATCAAATCTTGTTGAAAAGCGTGGTTGCCAGGTCGCCGGATGTGCACCTATCAATTCCGGATATCGTGAACTATCGAGATAGCATCTGGGTTCAGTTTAGCGGCGTAGGCGCTAGCCTACTCTTTCCTGATGTCAATATTTTGCACTACTATTCTTATCTAATCGACAAGGGAAAGAGTGCGGCGGATCTATCCCTAGCCGACCTAAGACGTCATAAGCTAAAGCTCACTAATGAGGCTGAGGTGTCGGTCGATGAGTACTCGGTGTATAAATCCCTAATATTTGACTGCGTTCTTCCGGAAGATCCTGCTGCCTACTACCTTAATGAGGGTAATTGGTACCGAGTCGAGCCGGACTATGTGACCAACCTGAACGAGCGACTAAACCAGTTTTGGTCTGAACTCGACGATATTCTGCCTGATTGCAGTAAGCATTTAGAGTCCGAGTACAATGAGGATGCCGCTCGTGGTGACGATTGTGTGTTGCTCGACAAGACCACTATACATCCCAAAGGTCAAACTAAAGTGGAGCCGTGTGACGTATACGTGCTCAGAGACGGACGAGCGCATCTTGTGCATGTCAAAATCTCAACCAATTCGAACCAGTTGAGTCATTTATTCAACCAAGGTGCTAATTCGATTGAGTTGATCAAAAGTGAGCCGGCTTCGATGCAGAAGTTGAACGCTTTGCTGCAAGAGAAGTGTCCAGCCGGAAAGGGGGCGGAGTTCTGCGCTCCGATCGATTCGCAAAAACTTGAGGTTGTGTTCGCTATAGTCACAACCAAGGATCCCGCTGGCAAATCTCGCAATATTCCTCTCTTTTCTAGAATCAGCCTTATGAGGAATGCGCGATTTCTTCAATATGTAATGGGTGTGCCGGTAAGGTTTGGTTTTGTGAAGGATATTTCGCCAGGCAGGATGGCCAAGAAGAAAGCGCGAAAACAGGCCGACAAGAAGAGCAATGCAGCCGCATAGTTTGTCTGAGATTTGTGGATGATGGCGAATTGTTGTGATATTGAGTTAGTTGAAAACGATGCTGCATGTTTGTGAGGTCACTGCGATTGGCGAAATGAAAACCGCAGTGACCTCACAACAAGCGGTAGCTTTTGAAGCGGCTTCAGCTCAGCTCCAGCTCGCCGAACTCCGCGATCCAGCGGTGCCCGCCAGCCGGGCCGTGCGCCTCGCCGGGCCGCCGCACGCCGATCGCCTGCCAGCCCGCCTCGACCGCCGCGTCCAGCTCGGCGGCCACGTCGGAGAGGAACAGCGTCTCCGCCGCGGGCACGCCCAGCGCCGCGCTGATCCGCCGATAGGACTCCGCCTCGCGCTTGGGACCGGCGGTGGCCAGGTCGAAGTGGCCGCTGAGGTAGCCGGAGAGGTCGCCGTGGTCGCTGTGGGCGAACCAGTCCCGCTGTGCGGCCACCGAGCCGGACGAGTAGACGTGCAGCCCGATGCCGGCCCCGTGCCAGGCCTTCAGCGCGACCGGCACATCCGGGTAGACCTGTCCGCGCAGGTCACCGGCCAGGAACCCGCTGTGCCAGATGAGCCCTTGCAGCTGCTTGAGCGGTTTGGCCTTGACGTCGGCGTCGATCCAGCCGACCAGCGCCGCCACCACCCGGTCCTCATCCGCCCCCGGTTCGCCCAGCTCGGCGCGCACCCCGTCGAGGACCTCGGTCGCCGCCGGGGTGCCCCGGTGCTCGGCCAGCCAGTCCGCCACCCGCGCCCTGGCGTAGGGGAACAGCTGTTCGTGCACGGCGGCCAGCGGACTCGTGGTGCCCTCGATGTCCAGGACCACCGCCTGCGGCTTGCTCACGCGGGCTCCGCCACCAGCTCGTCCAGCCGCGGGAACTTGGCCGCGATCGGGTCGCCGGTGAAGTCGCCGACCCAGCCGTCCTCCTCCTCGAAGAACCGGATCGCCACGAAGTCCGGGGTCGGGCCCATGTCGAACCAGTGCGTGGTCCCGGCGGGCACCGAGAGCAGGTCGCCCGCCTCGCACACCACCGCGTACACCCGCTGGTTCAGGTGCAGGTAGAAGCAGCCCTGACCGGCGACGAAGAAGCGCACCTCGTTCTCGCTGTGCCGGTGCTCGTCCAGGAAGGTGCCGCGGGCCTTGGCTGCCCGCTCGGGGTAGGTCTCGTCCTCGGGGTCGGGGCGCAGCGCGGCCACGTCGACCAGCCGGAACCCGCCCTTGGCCTTGAGGCCGGCGACCTCCTCGGCGTAGGCGGCCAGCACGGCGTCCTGATCGGCCTTGGCAGGCAAGTCCCTGGTCGCCCAGTTCTCGTACGCCACACCCAGCTCAGCCAGCGTGGCGCGGATCTTCTCGGCGTCCCTGGTGCGCAGCTCGACGGTGGTGGGCTCGTCTTCCGGCATGACCTGCAAGAGCGTCATGAGAACGCACGTCCTTTCAACAGCAGCAGCAACTGGCAGATCGACTCCACGCACTCCATGCGGTTGCGGGCCTGCGCGTAGTCCGCTCCCCAGGTGGTGAGGCCATGATGTTCGATCAGCACCACCGGCGGCGCGTCCGGGTGCTCGATCAGGTAGCGCTCCACCTCGGCGGCGATCCTCGGCACGTCGGCGTGGTTGGGGAACACCGGCACCGTGGTCGCGCTGGGATCGCGCAACCCGAGTCCCTTCAACAGCTCGAAGCCCTGGATGTCCACTGTGGACAGTTGTGTGCGGTGGCCTTCGAGGGTGGCCACCGCGGTGGCGTACGGGGAGTGCGTGTGCACCACGGCCTCGGCCTTGGTGGCCCGGTAGATCGCGGTGTGGATGGTGGTCTCCGCCGAGGGCCTCGGCGCGTCCGGGGAGACCGCGGCCGAGGTGTCCACCGAGACCAGCACGGTGTCGGACTCGGTCAGCGCGCCCTTGTCCCGGCCGCTGGCGGTGATCAGCGCGGTCTCCGGGGACACCCGCACCGAGATGTTGCCCGCGGTGCCGGGTAGCCAGCCCCGCTGGTACAGCTCGCGGGCGGCCGCGGCCAGGGTCGCGCCCGCGCTCACGAGGCCACCTCGGCCAGCGCGACGACCTTGTGCGGGGCCAGCTTCTCCGGATCCGTGCCCTGCTCGACCACCAGCACGCCGAACCCGGCCACCGTGCCGCCGCTGCCCCAGACCAGCTCGGCCGCGTCGCCGAGCCGGTCGCCGAGCACCTCGTCCACCACCAGCACCCTGGTGCCGGGCGCCACCGGGTTGCCCGGCAGCACCAGCGGCACCTCGGCGTGCCTGGCCAGCGCCGCGCCCAGCAGCAGCCCGCCGGAGGCCAGGCCGAGCACCGCGTCGAAACAACCGCGGAACTCCTCGGCCAGCGCGCCGGCGGCCGCGCCGAACAGGGCGGGGTCGGTGTAGACCCCGGACAGGTCGAGGCCCTCGCCGATGGCCGAGGCCAGCCGCCCGGCCAGCGCCGCGCCGTGGTTGGGCCGCCACACCCGCCGCTCGGTGACCACCGCGCTGACCAGCTCGGCCGGGGTGACGTCGAAGGCCGGGTTGAACACCGCGACCCCGGCCGGGGCCACCGGCGTGCCACCGAAGGCGGTGACCTCCTCGGCGGCCCGCTCCTCGACCACGATCTGCGAGCCGTGCGCCAGCGTCTCGTCCACGGTCGACTCCGGCGCGACCACGATGAACGGGATCCGGTGCCGGGCCGCGGACACCGCCAGCCCGTAGGTGCCGATCTTGTTGGCCACGTCACCGCGCGCGGTGATCCGGTCCGCGCCCACCAGCACCACGTCCACCTGGCCCAGCGACATGGCCGCGGCGGCGGCCGAGTCGACCAGCAGCCGGTGCGGGATGCCCTGCTCGGCCAGCTCCCACGCGGTCAGCCTGGCGCCCTGCAGCAGCGGCCTGGTCTCGTCGACCAGCACCTCCTCGACCCGCCCGCGCCCGGCCAGGTCGCTGATCGCGCCCAGCGCGGTGCCCCAGGCCGCGGTGGCCAGCCTGCCGGTGTTGCAGTGTGTGAGCACCCGCAGCGGCCGGTCCGGGGTGAGCGAGAGCACCAGGTCCGCGGCCTGCCGGGCGGCGGTCCGGTTGGTCGCCTCGTCCTCGGCGAGCATGGCCAGCGCCTCAGCCAGCACCGCCTGCTTGCCCTCGGGCAGCCGTTCCAGCGCCCGCCGCACGCCCCAGGCCAGGTTCACCGCGGTCGGCCTGGCCTGCGCCAGCCGCTCCGCGTCGGTCCTGACCACCTCGTGGTCGGTGTGCAGGTGCGCGGACAGCGCCACGCCGAACGCCCCGGCCAGGCCGATCGCGGGCGCCCCGCGCACGGCCAGCGTGGCGATCGCCTCGATCACCTCCTCGACCGTGGCCAGCCGCAACCACCGCAGGTCATGCGGCAGCACCCGCTGGTCGATGGCCACCACCACGCCGTCGTCCCAGCCGAGTGTGTAGGTCATGCGCCACCCCTTCGTCGCCGTGGTCAGGCTCGACCCCCACGGTATTCACCCGCGCCAGACCCCAGGGAGCCCGTCCCAGCCTCTGGGCCCTGACCGGAGCAGCGGACTAGCCCGATCGGCCCGCTCTCGGGAACGGTTATCGATTCGCCCAATCGCATGGCAGCATGGCTCCCGTGAGCACCGCTGCGACCGAGACGGCCGAGCCCACCGGGCACAAGCCACGGGGCCGGGGGATCACCTCGCTGGAAGTCCTCTGCGTGGTCCTGCTGCTGGCCATCCTCTTCCAGGGGCAGATCGCCTCCATGCTGACCGACGAGCGGATCCGCACCGCCTCCACGGTGTTCATCTCCGTGTGCATCCAGGCCATGCCGTTCCTGGTGCTCGGCGTGCTGATCAGCGGCGCGATCGCCGCGTTCGTCTCACCAGAGCGGCTGCGCAAGCTGCTGCCCGGCAACCAGGCGGTCGCGGTGCCGGTGGCCGGGCTGGCCGGGCTGGCGCTGCCGGGCTGCGAGTGCAGCGCGGTGCCGGTGTCCGGGCGGCTGATGCAGCAGGGCGTGCGGCCCGCGGTCGCGCTGACCTTCCTGCTGGCCGCGCCCGCGGTGAACCCGATCGTGCTCGGCTCCACCGCGGTCGCCTTCCAGGGCGAGCCGCTGATGGTGGTGGCCCGCTTCGCCGGCTCGCTGGCCACCGCGGTGGTGATGGGCTGGCTGTGGGTGCGCTTCGGCAAGACCGAGTGGATCGCCGAGCGCGCGCTGCGCCGCTACGAGCGCCCGGCCGGGGTCTCCCGCTGGGGTGTCTTCGCCGAGACCGCCCGGCACGATCTGGTCGAGGCAGGCGGGTTCCTGGTGATTGGCGGCATCATCGCCGCGGTGCTCAAGGTGACCGCGTCCGACTTCTTCAGCTCGCTGTCCGGCCAGATCGTGCTGGGCGTGCTGGTGATGGCGGTGGCCGCGGTGGTCATGGCGCTGTGCAGCGAGGCCGACGCGCTGGTCGCGGCCAGCATGTCCGCGCTGCCGCTGCTGCCCAGGCTGGTGTTCCTGGTGGTCGGGCCCGCGGTGGACGTCAAGCTGATCGCGCTGCAGGCTGGCACCTTCGGGCGCAAGTTCGTGCTGCGGTTCGCGCCGCTGACCTTTCTGGTGGCGATCCTGTGCGGGGTCGGCGCCTTCCTGCTCGTCTTCGGTGAGGTGCGCTGATGCGACGTGAGACGCAGAACGTCCTGCTGGTGCTGCTCGGCGGCGCGCTGCTCAAGATCGCGCTCAACGGCCAGTACCTGCGCTACGTCAAGCCCTCGTTCCTGCCGTTCCTGATCGCCGCCGCGGTGGTCATGCTCGGCCTGGCCTTCACCGCCATCGCCCAGGACATCATCCGGATGCGGAACAAGTCCAAGCCGCTGCCCGCCCCGGTCTGCGCCGAAGCGGCCGCCGCCGAGCCCGGTCATGACCACGACCACGAGCACGGCAAGTCCCGCAGTCCCTGGTTCCTGCTGCTGCCGGTGCTGACCATCTTCCTGATCGCCCCGCCCGCGCTGGGCGCGGCCTCGGTGAACCCGAACGACTCCCGGACCGTCACCGAACCCAGCAAGCGCAACGGCAGCGCCAACTTCGAGGCCCTGCCCGGCGGCCAGGTGATCCCGATGAAGATGACCGACTTCCTCACCAGGGTGGTCTGGGACGACTCGGGCACGCTCAACGGCCGCGACGTCCGGCTGACCGGCTTCATGTACCGGGACAAGGGCGTGAACTACCTGGTGCGCATGGTGATCGGCTGCTGCGCGGCCGACGCCCAGCCGATGAAGGTGCGGCTGGACGGCCCCAGGGTGCCGGAGCTGAAGGAGATCCCGGCCGACTCCTGGCTGGAGCTGACCGGCCGGGTGCAGCCGGGCACCGCCACCGAGGCCAACGCCTACACCCCTGCGTTCGACGTGAGCGAGATCAAGCCGATCCCCGCCCCCGCCGAACAGTACGAATCCTGACCTGAGAGGACCCCCGCATGCGGGTGAACCCGCGCCGCGCGGTGGCGATCGCCGCCGTGCTGACCCTGACCGCCGTGGCCGCCCCCGTGGCCGCCACGGCCGCTCCCGCCACGGCCGCCGCCGCGCTGCCCGGCGGCGTGCCCGGTGTGACTGTGCCCAGCCTGGACTGGCGGGACTGCGGCACCGGCGACGGCTTCCAGTGCGCCACCGCCCAGGTGCCGCTGGACTACCGCGACCTGGCCAAGGGCACCCTGGCCCTCGCCCTGTCCCGCCGCCCGGCGGGCAAGCCGGCGCAGCGGATCGGTTCGCTGCTGGTCAACCCCGGCGGGCCGGGCGGCTCCGGGGTGGGCTTCGCCAGGTCGGTGGTGACCGAGCTGCCCGCCGAGGTGGCCGAGCGCTTCGACGTGGTCGGCTTCGACCCGCGCGGCGTGGGCCAGAGCTCCGCGCTGGCCTGCCTGGACGCCGAGCAGACCCGCGCGGCCTTCGCCGAGATGCCCGCCACCAGGAGCCGCGGCGACTTCGAGCGCGGCCAGCGCTTCGCCGCCGAGTTCAACGCGGGCTGCCAGGCGCGTAGCGGGGCGCTGCTGCCGTACGTGGGCACCGAGTACGTGGCCCGCGACATCGACGTGCTGCGCGCCGCGCTGGGTGACGCCAAGCTGAACTACTACGGCGTCTCCTTCGGCACCTACATCGGCACCGTCTACGCCAACCTGTTCCCGAAGAACTTCCGGGTGCTGGCCCTGGACGGCGGCTACGACCCGGAGGCCTACGCCAACGACCCGTACCGCTACGACCTCGGCCAGTTCCTGGCCACCGAGGCCGCCTTCGAGCGCTTCCTGAGCTGGTGCGCCACCAGCGAGAAGTGCCCCTTCGGCAAGGGCAAGCCGGGCAAGGCCTTCGACCAGCTGGTCGCCGATCTGGACCGCGAGCCGGTCACCGACGCTGACGGCAAGGTGCTCGCCAACGGCGCCAGCCTGGCCTACCGGATGATCTTCGCGCTCAACGGCGGCCGCCCCAGCTGGCCGACCCTGGCCGCCCAGCTGACCGAGGCCCAGTCCCGCACCGGCCGCCTGCTCCGCCCGATCAGTACGAACGCCCCGTTCTTCGCCGCCAACACCGCGGTGGAATGCGCCGACCGGGTCTACCCGAAGAGCAAGGTCCAGCTGCGCGCCCGCCTGGCCGTCGCCGCCGCGCTCACCCCGCGCCTGGGCCCGGTCGCCGCCTACGGCAGCCCCGGCTACGACCACTCGCACGCCGCCGCCTGCCAGCAGTGGCCTGCCAAGCAGGCCAGCCGCTACGCGGGCCCCTGGTCGGCGAAGGGCTCGGCCCCGATCCTGGTCATCGGCACCACCGGCGACCCGGACACCCCGTACCAGGACGCGGTGGTGCTGGCCAAGACGCTGGACAACGCCCGGCTGCTGACCTTCGTCGGCGAGGGCCACAGCGGCCTGAGCAACAGCGCGTGCGCCCGCCAGGCGACCGCGGACTACCTGGTGAACAAGGAACTCCCGGCCCGAGGCGCCCGCTGCCAGGACGACCCGCCCGCGTAGCCGCGCCGGTCGTGCCGGGGTGCTCGCGCTCCGGCACGACCGAGCCGCTGGCGCGAAGTTCAGGCCGTCGTGAAGTTCAGGCCGCGGTGCAGTCGGCGCAGGTGCCGAAGATCTCCACGGTGTGGCTGACCTCGGAGAACCCGTGCTCAGCCGCCACCCGCTCGGTCCACTTCTCCACATCCGGCCCTTCCACCTCCACGGTGCGGCCGCAGCGGCGGCACACCAGGTGGTGATGGTGGTGCTGGGAGCAGCGCCGGTAGATCGCCTCACCGGAGTCGGTGCGCAGCACGTCCAGCTCGCCGACCTCGGCCAGGCTCTGCAGGGTGCGGTAGACCGTGGTCAGTCCGATGCCCTCGCCGCGCCGCCGCAGCTCCTCGTGGATCTCCTGGGCGGAGCGGAACTCGTCCACCTGGTCCAGGAGCTTCGAGACCGCGGCGCGCTGCTTGGTCGAACGCAGTCCGGGCACCGCGGCCGGTCGTTCGCTCACTGTCACTGGCCCTCCTCGACGTGCGCGACCGCGTCGACCACGATGTGCGACAGGTGCTCGTCCACCAGCCGGTACACGACCTCCCGGCCGTGCCGCTCCCCGCGCACCACGCCGGCCGACTTGAGCACCCGCAGGTGCTGGCTGATCAGCGGCTGGGCCACACCCAGCGCGTCCACCAGCTCGTGCACACAGCGTTCCGAGGCCCGCAGCTGGAGCACGATGGCGATCCGCACCGGCGCGGCCAGCGCCCGCAGCAGGTCACCGGCCATGGCCAGCACGTCCCCCGAGCGTTGCGGGGCGGGTGGCACCGGCGCACGGTCGGGAGAGTGCACGTGGTCATCGGCCAGCGGCGCGATCTCCCTGTTCACGATGTGCGCTCCTCTCACCACCCGGCGCCGGGGCAGGCAGCTGCGTGCCCGTGAACGACCGAGGCTACCCGTCATCCTAGGCAACTCGGTTACCGATCAGTTCGACACACCTCGATGGACCTAACGGAACAGCGAGAAGAGCACACCCACCAGGATGCCCAGCACCACGATCCGCAGCACCCGCTCCGCGGCCGACAACCGCGACCAGGTGCTGACCACCATGGCCAGCACGAACAACGCCAGCCCCCCGACCAGCACCGCCCCCACCGACCCACCGATGACGACCGCCGTGCCGAACACGGCCGCCACCACCAGGAACGCCACCGCGGGCGGCACCGACTTCAGCGGCCCGTCACCGGGCACCCGGCTCGGCTGAGACCCAGACTCGCGCACCGTCCCTTCCTACACCCAGCCGGGCACAGCCCGACGCGCGGCATCTAGGGTCCACATCCGTGCTGCTCGTCTGCCGGTTCGCCGTGCCCGAGGCCGAGGTCGAGGACTTCCTGGCCAGGGCCAAACACGCCCTGGAACTGCTCACCAAGGGTCCACACTGCCGCCGCGGCCGCCTGGCCAGGTCCACCGACGAGGCCGACCGCTGGGTCCTGCTCGCCGAGTTCGACTCGGTCCCCGCCTACCGCAAAGCCTTGTCCCCCTTCGAGGTCCGCGAACACGTCATCCCACTGCTGTCCCAGGCCCTCGCGGACGAACCCGCCGCCTACGAGGAGCTGTGGGACGCCACCAACGGCACCGCCGACCGCCGCGACAGCCTGGTGGCCAAGGACGCGGGCACGGTCCGCCTCGGCGAAGCAGGCGGCCCGGCCACTCCCCGCCACTAGCGAGCCCCGCGGCCGTGCGTCTGCCGGGCAGCGGCACCAGCGCCTTCCGGTGGTCCCGCTGGCCCGGCCGCGGGGACGGGTTCGGTCGCGAAGCTGGTCTGGCCACGCTGCCGCCCGATCGCGAGGCTGCCCGACCGCGCTGCTGGCCTGGCCACGAGGCTGCACTGGTCGTGCTGCTGGTCTGGTCGCGCTGCCATCCGGCCGCGAGACTGGCCCGGTCGCGCTACCGCCCGGTCAGGCTGCTGGCCCGGTCGTGCTGCCGCCCGGTCGCGAGGCTGGCCTGGTCGTGCTGCCGCCCGGTCCTGCTGCTGGTCCGGCCGCGAGGCTGGCCTCATCGCGATGCTGGTTTGGCCAGCGGGGCTGAACCGGTCGTCAGCTGGACCAGCCGGGCTGCTGTCAGGCCGCGTGGTCGCAGGTGGCGCAGGTGCAGTCCGCGCACGTGCAGTTGGCGCACGCGTCCGAACACCCCGCACAGTCGCAGCGGGCGTGGTTGCAGGTCGCGCAGGAACAGTCGGCGCACTGGCACAGCGCGCAGGAGTCGGCACAGTTCGCGCACTCGCACCGGGCGCACTCGTCGTAGTGCACCCCGTCGGCGGTCTGGTGTTCCCGGTGCACGTGCCCGTCGTGCAGGTAGTCCACGTGGTCGCCGTGCACCACCGCGTCGTGCCCGCAGCCGGGGCCGTGGGTGTGCCGGTGCGTTTCGGCCGGACGGTGCTCAATGGTGCTGGTCATGGTCTGCCTCTCACTGGATCGTCGGACAACCGATACTCATATGCGCACCTGTGCATTGCTTGTCCAATGGTCACCTCTGCCCTGAAAGGGTGAACTCGCTCCTTTTTTCACAAGCCCTTCCTCAGTCCTGAACACCTCTGGCACAGTTCTGACCACACCTCTGATGGGTGATTTCCCGGGGAGAGCCCGCATGCTCGTTCGACCGCCCAGACCAGGGACCCGCCCGGTCGCCCGCCACGCCACGGCCACCGCCGTGCCAGCCACTGCCGCAGCGCCCAGCACCGACCCAGCGCTCTGTACCGACCCAGCGCCCAGCACCGACCCAGCGCTCAGCACCGTCGCAGCGCTCGCCACCGCCCCGCTCGCCATCGTTGCCGCGCGGCCGTCCGCCACTCCGGTCCTCGCCAGAGGCTCCCGCGCCACCGGCGCCCGCGAGGACTGACCCAGACGTGGTCGGGGACGGATCCCGCGCCGGGCTCGTCCCTGACCCACCCCACCGAAGCGCAGGCGGCCACCCCGGCGCCGGCCACGGACACCGAGCCTGCCGACGGGGAGAAGTCGCGGCCTTCCCGCAGGCGACTCGTGATCGGTGCGGTCGTGCTCACGGCACCCGCCGTGGGCACGACCGTCGCCGCAGGGCGCCAGCGGCTGCCGCGAGAATCGCATCGTGGTGGCCGGACCCGCGTCGCCACTGGCACACCCTGACTGAGCCGGCAGCCACCGGCCGGAAAGCCGAGACGCCATGAGCGTGGACCAACCCGTGACGGCGGTCCTACCCGACCCGCCCGCGCCTGCGGCCCCGGCCTGGCTGGCCGAGCTGGCGCAGCGCGCCGCGCGCTGGTCCGGCCAGCTCGTCGTCGACCCGGCCGCGCGCGAAGCCGTGGCCACCGACTCGGGCAACCTCGACCACCGCCGCCCGGCCGCCGTGTACCGCGCCAGCTCCGCCGAGGACGTGGCGGAACTATTGCGGCACACCGGTCCGCGGAGCATTCCGGTCGCGGTCCGCGGCGCAGGCCACTGCCTGTCCGGGCACACCCTGACCGACGGTGTGGTGCTCACCCTCACCGGCGGCCTCGCCCGGGTCGGCGCGGTCGACGCCGAGGGTCTGATCCAGACCGGCGCCGGGGCCACGCTCGCCGACCTGGACGCCGCCGCCTTCGCCGCGGATCGCCGCCCGGCCTCGGGCCTGCCCGACTACCACGGGCTGACCGTCGGCGGTGTGCTCGCCGTCGGCGGCGTCTCCGCCTGGTGGCGCGAGGGCACACTGGCCGACCGGGTGCGCCGCATCCGGGTGGTCACCGGCCGCGGCGAGATCCTGCTCGCCTCGGCCACCGAGCACCGCGAGCTGTTCGAGGCCGCGCTGGCCGGACTCGGCGCCGTGGGTGTGATCACCGAGGCCTGGATCGAGCTGGCCCCGGCCCAGCCCCGCGTGCAGCTGGACCTGCTGGACTACGCCGACCCCGCGACCGCCTTCGCCGCCATGGACGACCTGATGGACCGCGAAGCCGCCGACGAGGTCTACCTGTGGGTCCAGCGGCCCGGCACCGGCGGCAGGCCGGAGGCGACCTTCCAGGTGCACGCCTACCAGCACACCGACCGCCACGAGCCGCGGCGGCTGCCGGTCGAACCCGAACCCGAGCACCGCCTGACGCAGCTGGTGACCTATCCCGAACGCAGCCGGATGATCACCGAGATGTTCGACAGCTTCCGCACCTCACTCTCCTGGGACGAGACCACCAAACTCTGGGACGACGTGCTCCTGCCCGGCCCGCACGCCGAGCACTACCTCACCCGCAGGGTCGCCGCGTTCACCGCGGCGGACTGGGCCACCGACATTCCGCAGTTCGTGCTCGCCTTCCCACACCGCAGGGCCGCCTTCACCCGGCCCGCGTTCGCCGTGCCGGCCGGGGACAGCGACCGGATCGTGCTGGTCGACACCCTCCGCGACCGGGGCAGGCCCGGCGCCGACCCGGCCTGGACCGCCACTGTGCGGGGCAGCAGGCGGGCCGCGCACGAGCAGGCCCGCGCCGACGGGGGAGTGGCCTACCCGATCTGGGGCTGCTGGGACGGGGCCTGGCCGCACCCGGTGCGGCTCGGCGCGCACTGGCGGGAGTTCGCCGAGACGGTCGCCAGGTACAGCCCGCACCTGCACCTCAACCCGGGAACGGGACTGCCCGGGGCGATCCGGGCGGAGCTGGGGCGCTGACCCGGACTCCGCTGTCACGGGCGGACTTCTCGCGCCCGAGGGCACGGCTGGGCGAGGGCGGTGTCGGGCTTTTCCGGTGCGTGGAGGAACGCGGTTGCGGCGGACACCAGGGCGGTCGCTACCCTTGCAGCCTCCCGCTGAATGCCTATGACCTGCTCTGGAGTGTCCGTGTCGGCCGATCGGATTGATACCGTCGTCAACCTCTGCAAGCGCCGAGGCTTCGTCTACCCCTGTGGGGAGATCTACGGCGGTACCAGGTCGGCGTGGGACTACGGACCCCTCGGCGTGGAGCTGAAGGACAACATCAAGCGCCAGTGGTGGAAGTTCATGGTGCAGGGCCGCGAGGACGTCGTGGGCCTCGACTCCTCGGTGATCCTGCCCCGTGACGTGTGGAAGGCCTCCGGGCACGTCAACGCCTTCCACGACCCGCTGGTCGAGTGCACCTCCTGTCACAAGCGGTTCCGGGCCGACCAGCTCGCCGAGGAGTACGCCGAGCGCACCGGCAAGCCCACCACCGAGGACGACATCAGCGACGTCCCCTGCCCGAACTGCGGCACCCGCGGCCAGTACACCGAGCCGCGCGAGTTCAACATGATGCTCAAGACCTACCTCGGCCCGGTGGAGTCCGAGGACGGCCTGCACTACCTGCGGCCCGAGACGGCGCAGGGCATCTTCGTCAACTTCCTCAACGTGCAGACCACCTCCCGGCGGAAGCCGCCGTTCGGCATCGGCCAGATCGGCAAGTCCTTCCGCAACGAGATCACGCCCGGCAACTTCATCTTCCGGACTCGTGAGTTCGAGCAGATGGAGATGGAGTTCTTCGTCGAGCCCGGCACCGACGAGGAATGGCACCAGTACTGGATCGACGAGCGCTCCCGCTGGTACACCGAACTGGGCCTGGCCAAGGACAACCTGCGGATCTACGAGCACCCGCAGGAGAAGCTGTCGCACTACTCCAAGCGGACCGTGGACATCGAGTACCGCTTCCAGTTCGCCGGTCAGGAATGGGGCGAGCTGGAAGGCATCGCCAACCGCACCGACTTCGACCTCAGCACGCACAGCAACCACTCGGGCGTGGACCTGTCCTACTTCGACCAGGCCACCAACTCCCGTTACCGGCCGTTCGTGATCGAGCCGGCCGCCGGCGTCGGCCGCCCGATGATGGCCTTCCTGCTGGAGGCCTACCACGAGGACGAGGCGCCCAACGCCAAGGGCGGCGTGGACAAGCGGGTCGTGCTCAAGCTGGACCGCAGGCTCGCCCCGGTGAAGGCCGCGGTGCTGCCGCTGTCCCGCAACGCCGACCTCTCGCCCAAGGCCCGTGACCTGGCCACGGCGCTGCGCCGGAACTGGAACATCGACTTCGACGACGCGGGCGCCATCGGCCGCCGCTACCGCCGCCAGGACGAGATCGGCACCCCGTTCTGCGTGACCGTCGACTTCGACACCCTCACCGACCACGCGGTCACCGTGCGGGAACGCGACACCATGAGCCAGGAGCGGATCTCCATCGACCAGATCGAGTCCTACCTGGCCGCGCGGCTCGTTGGCTGCTGACCCCAGCACCGCGAGAGGAACGGCTGAGCGACTGGCCGGGGCTGCCTGTGGCGGCCCCGGCTTCGTTTTGGCCGCGGTCACCGCGTCGGGCCGGGACCAGCGGCTGTGCTCCGGGTGGCGGAGCACGGCGCGGAAAAGGGCCTGCCGGGCCGCGGTGGTGGCCCGGTGGCAGGTGCCTGGCTGCGGCTGGGGACAGGTGTTGCAGGGTGCTGTCTTGGCGGTGCGGACAGGAGATCCGTCGTGCGGGCCGGCCGGATCAGCGCGGTGTGGCCAGGGGTGGACCACACCGAGTTCCGACCGCGTCACCGCGGCGGCGGGGGGCATGGACCCGGTTCTCCTTTCGGCGGTTCGGTGTGGGCTGGTGACCGTCGTGGTGATCAGCGGCGTTCCGGACTCGCACGGCACGTGCTCAGCTCGCGATCACGTCGGGGCGGGAGGTGAGGCGGGCCAGCGCGTGCGCCGCGCAGAGTTCCTCGGCGACCAGTTCGGGTTCGGCCACCAACCGCTCCACCGGTGTGCGCACCACGTGCACGCCCGCGGCGGTCAGCGGGTCCGGGCCTTCCGGGCGGGGGTTGTCCAGCCAGCGCCAGGCCAGCGCCAAGTCGTCCCACCAGGCATCGGCCATGCCCAGCAGCTGGCGGCCGTCCAGGGTGATGCGCCGGTGCCAGGTCGGCGGTGGCAGCGCGCCGAGGGCCACCACCCGGCGAGCGCGGGCCTGGCGGATGTCGACCACCTTGACGTCCAGCTTCTCCAGGGCGGCACGCACCGCGGGACGGCCGCGCTGCGGTGAGTCGTCCAGCTCGGCCCACAGCTCCGCGGCCGTCACGCCACCGTGCGCGCAGGCCAGGTTGAGCAGCGTGCCCAGCTCGGTCGGGCACCGGGTCCAGCGGGCGGCGTCCAGGGTGGCCCGTGCCACCGAGGTCACCGGGAAACCCCGGGACACCGTCCACTTCGGCAGCTGCCGCAGCCGTTCCATTCGCAGCGGTTTGGCCGGACGGGTCCGGTTGGCGTAGGGCACCACCAGGTGGACGGTGCCGTCCAGGCCGGGGATCGGGATGCCGTGCAGCTGCAGCGCGTCGTAGCCGGTGAGCAGCGCGTCCGGCTCGGCATAGCGCAACGCCGCGCGCAGGAAACCCGCGCGGGTCGGGCGGGTGCCGGTGAGCAGGACGACGCCGGGCAGCGGCTCGCGCCAGGAGTGCACCAGCCTGCCGGGCAGGCCGAGCCGGAACAGCTCGGTGGTCTTGGCCACCTGGTGCGGGAACATCGCGGCCAGTCCGTCCAGGCGGACCGGCACGTGGGTCGCGGTCATGAGGCCAGCGTGGTCCGGCGCCGGGGGCGGGGCCAGCGGCACCGGAGCGGGCTGTGGACAGGTGCGTGGTTGTGGACAGGTCGCGATCTTGACGGGGTTTCCGGGCAGCAGGGGTGCCGGGGTGTGGTATCAGAGGCGGCGGACGTCCAGGGCGTGTTCCACCGCTTTGCCCTCATCCTCGCGTTGCACCAGGTAGACCCCGGCGTGCGGCCGTTCCGAGAGCACCTCGACCAGCTCCGTGCCGTGGTAGAGCAGACCCGTGCCGTCGTCGGTGCAGTAAGTGTCCGGGATCAGCCCACTGGCCACCGCGCCCAGCACCGCGGGCCGCCGCGCCGCCTCGGAGTCGAAGTGCACCCCGTTGCCGTAGGGCAGGAAACCCAGCCCGTCGGTGACGATCCGCAGCTCAGGCCCGAAGGAGTCGGTCGGCCCGCCCACGTGCCAGCACAGCGAGCCCGCGCTCACCCCGGTCAGCACCACCCCGCGCCGCCACGCCTCCCGCAGCACCGAGTCCAGCCCGTGCACCCGCCACACCGCCAGCAGGTTCGCCACCGAACCGCCGCCCACCCACACCACGTCGCAGGAGAGCACGTAGTCCAGCAGGTCCGCCGTCGGCGGCATCGGGAACAGGTTCAGGTGCACCACCTCGACCCCCGCCAGCTCACCGGCCTCGGCGAAGTTCGCGTTGAAACCCCGCTGGTCGCCAAGCGCGGTGCCGATGTGGCACAGCTTCGGCCGCCGCCCCGACACCCCGGCCAGCTCCACCGCGTGCGTCAGCAGCGGCGCGAACTCAAGATCGGTGCGGTGACCACGGCGCAGACCACCCGAGGTGGCCAGGATCGTCGGTTGTTCGGCAGGCATAGCCCGATCGTGCCATTTTCCGCGCCGGTTAGGGTCCGAACATGAGCGAGCCCCGTTGGCTGTCCGAGGCCGAGCTGCGGACCTGGATCACCTTCGTGGAGGCCACCCACCTGTTGGAGCGCAGGCTGGAACACCAGCTCCAGACCGACGGCGGGCTTTCCCACGCCCAGTACGACGTGCTCTCCACCCTCTCCGTCGCCCCCGAGCAGCGCATGCGGATGACCGAGCTGGCCGGTCGCACGGTGGTCTCCAAGAGTGGCCTCACCTACCAGGTCAGCCGCCTGGAACGGGCCGGGCTGGTGCGCCGCGAGTCCTGCGCCACCGACGAGCGCGGCGTGGTCGCGGTGCTCACCGAGGCCGGGCAGCGCCTGCTGGACAAGATCGCCCCCGGGCACGTCGACACCGTGCGCGACTACCTCATCGACCTGATGACCGCGGAGCAGCGGGCGGTGCTGGAACAGGTCATGTCCGCGGTGCGCGAACGCGTCCGCCGCGAGGACCACCCCTGACAAATGTCATGGCGGGGCCGTGACGAGCGGCCTGCGTCCCGGCCGCGCGCGGGCGGCACCGTAGGGGCATGCCCACAGCAGCCCTGACCGGCGCGGAGCGCGAGATCGTGGCAGGCGCCGCGATCCACCTCCGTGGCCTGCGCAAACACTTCGGGCCGGTGCGCGCCGTGGACGGCGTCGACCTGACCGTGGCCCCCGGCGAGGTGCTCGCCCTGCTCGGCCCCAACGGCGCGGGCAAGTCCACTACCGTCGACCTCGTCCTCGGCCTCACCCGCCCCGACGCCGGCGAGGTGCACGTCTTCGGCCACCGTCCCGACGAGGCGGTCCGCAACGGCGTCATCGGCGCCATGCTGCAGGGCGGCGCGCTGATCGACGACGCCACCGTCGGCGAGCTCGTCCGCATGGTCGCCGCCCTGCACCGCAGGCCCCAGGCCGCCGCGGCCGCCCTGGCCAAGGCGGGCGTCGCCGAGCTGGCCAAGCGGCGCTGCAAGAAGCTCTCCGGTGGTCAGCGGCAACGCGTCCGCTTCGCCATCGCCCTGGTCAGCGACCCCGACCTGCTGATCCTGGACGAGCCCACCGCCGCCATGGACGTGGAGACCCGCCGCCACTTCTGGCAGAACATCCGCGAGCTGACCAGCACCGGCAAGACCGTCGTCTTCGCCACCCACTACCTGGAGGAAGCCGAGAGCTACGCCGACCGCGTGGTGCTGATGCGCGCCGGAGCGGTCGTCGCCGACGGCACCGTCGCCCAGATCAGGGCCACCGCGGCCGGCCGGACCGTGCGTGCCGTGCTCCCTGGGAGTGAGCGCGGCACGCTCGGCGAGCTGCCCGGCGTCACTCACGCCGAGCTGCGCGGCGAGCACGCCACACTGGCCTCCACCGACTCCGACGCCACCCTGCGGGCCCTGCTCGCCCGCTACCCCGGCGCGCACGACATCGAGATCACCACCGTCGGCCTCGAGGACGCTTTCCTCGCGCTGACCAGCGAGGAGGACAAGTGAACCCGACGTACGTGCTCATCGAGGTCAAGCTGATCGTGCGGCAGTTCGCCTTCCTGTTCTTCACCATCGTGCTGCCCACCGCGATGTTCCTGATCTTCTCCGGCATCTACGGCGGACCGGCGGCCACCTTCGGCAACGGCACCCCGGTCACCGCGGCCACCATGGTCAGCATGGCCTCCTTCGCGGCCATGTCCGCCGCCCTGGTCACCGGCGGGCGCATCGCGCTGGAACGCCAGATCGCCTGGCACCGGCAGCTGCGGCTCACCCCGCTCTCCGGCGGCGGCTACCTCTTCGCCAAGGGACTGATCGCGGTGCTGGTCGCCGTGCCCGCGATGCTCGGTGTGCTCGCGGTCGGCCTGCTGGTCAAACAGGTCGACCTCAGCCTGGCGCAGTGGGCGATGCTGATCGGCGGGCTGGTGCTCGGCTCGGTGCCGTTCGCGCTGCTGGGCATGGCCATCGGGCAGCTGGCCAGCGCCGAGTCCGCCCAGGCGGTCACGCCCGCGGTGATGATGGCGCTGGCCATGGTCGGCGGGCTGATGGTGCCGGTGGAGATCATGCCCGAGTGGGTGGGCGACATCGCCAGGGCGCTGCCCAGCTTCTGGTTCCGGGAGAACGGGATCAGGGTGGTCGCCGAGGGCACGGTCAGCCTGACCTCGATCGCGGTGCTGGGCGGGGTGACGCTGGTGCTGGGGCTGTTCGTGGCCAGGCGGTACCGGCTCAGCGCGGCCCGCTGACCACACCTACGGTGTGCGCCATGACCACGAACACCGCGCCCAGGATGCGGTCCTGGGAGCTGTTCGCCGGGTTCTTCCTGCTGTTCCTGACGTTCCCGGTCTACTACCTGTTCGAGGCGGACCGGCCGGTGGCGCTCAAGATCGCCGGACTGGCCGGGATCGGGATCGTCGGCGCCACCTATCTGCTGCTGCCGCCCAAGCTGTTCGAGGCGCCGATGTGGCAGCGGCTGGCGCTCATCCTCGGCCAGGCCGTGCTGATCGTGCTCATCGTGCTGGTCTTCGGGGTGCCGTTCCTGAGCCTGTTCGTCTACGCCGCGGCCAGCGGGGCGATCCTGCTGCCGGTGTGGCTGGCGGTGCTGGTCCCGATCGGTCCCAGCATCGTCTCGGTGCACGCGGTGCTCAACGGCGGTCCGGTCTGGCTGGCCTGGATCACCCTGGCGATGCTGCTGAGCACGTTCAGCGTGCTCGGCCTGGCCGAGCTGATCCGCGGCAACATCAAGCTCTACCGCGAGCAGCAGCAGGCCGCGCTGCTGGCCGTGGCCGAGGAACGCGCCCGGCTGGCCCGCGACCTGCACGACGTGCTCGGGCACAGCCTGACCACCATCACCCTCAAGGCCGGACTGGCCAGGCGGCTGCTGGAAGCCGGGCGGCAGGAGGCGGCGATCACCGAGGTCACCGACGTGGAGGCGCTCTCCCGGGCCGCGCTCACCGATGTCAGGGCCACCGTCTCCGGCTACCGGGAGGCCTCGCTGGCCGCCGAGCTGGCCGGGGCGCGGGTGGCGTTGCAGGCCGCCGGGATCACCGCCGACCTGCCGCACGCGGTGGACAACGTGGCGCCCCGGCACCAGCAGGTGCTGGCCTACGTGCTGCGCGAGGGCGTGACCAACGTGCTCCGGCACAGCGGCGCCACCCGCTGCGAGGTGCGCTTCGGGTTGTCCTGGCTGGAGATCCGGGACGATGGCGCGCTGGAGCAGACCGGCAGGCCGGGCACCGGGCTCACCGGCTTGCGGGAACGACTCGCCGCCGTCGGCGGCACCCTGGACGCCGGCCCGCTGCCTGCCGGCGGTTTCCGGCTGCGCGCGGAGATCGAGGAGCACGCATGATCCGGGTCCTGCTCGCCGACGACCAGGCCCTCGTCCGCGGTGCGCTGGCCGCGCTGCTCGGGCTGGAGGCCGACATCCAGGTCGTCGCGCAGGTCGGCTCCGGTGACGAGGTGCTCGCCGCGGCCACCGAGCACCGGCCCGATGTGGCGTTGCTGGACGTGCAGATGCCCGGCAAGGACGGTCTGGCCGCGGCCGCCGAGCTCCGTGCCGCGCTGCCGGCATGCCGGGTGCTGATCCTGACCACCTTCGGCAGGCCCGGCTACCTGGCCAGGGCGATGAGCGCGGGCGCGGCCGGGTTCGTGGTCAAGGACGCGCCGCCCGAACAGCTCGTCGACGCGGTCCGGCGGGTGCACGCCGGGCTGCGCGTGGTCGACCCTGGCCTGGCCGCGGAGTCCCTGTCCAGCGGGGCGAGTCCGCTGAGCGCGCGGGAACGGGAGGTGCTGGCCTGCGCGCGGGACGGCGGCACCGTCTCCGATGTGGCCAAGGCGCTGCACCTGTCCGAGGGCACGGTGCGCAACCACCTGTCCTCGGCGATCGGCAAAACCGGCGCGCGCACCAGGGCCGAGGCCGTGCGCATCGCCGACGACCGCGGTTGGCTTTGACCCGACCGGGTATCCCGCACCCCGCCGCACCCCACAAAATCCGCTCGCCGCACAACGCACGCGCGCGGGGAATCCCCCCGATTTCCATTTTACCGGCGGGCACCGACAAAACCGGGAATCGGCGGCCACCGGAAGCTGATCTTGACTGAGTTCGTGACAGCATTGCGGGCATGACAGGACACGCCCCGACCGGCCGGGGAGCGACGGCACGGCTGTTGCGGCGCGTGCTGGCCGGGCTCGTGCTGCTGCCCTTGCTGATCGTCGGCGGCACGGCCTTCCGGGTGTGGCAGGTAGCCCGGCAGGACGACCGGTCCGCCGCGGACATCGCCGTGGTGCTCGGCGCCGCGCAGTACGGCGGGCGGCCCTCCGATGTGCTGGAGGCCAGGCTCGCGCACGCCCAGCAGCTCTACGAGCGGGGTGTGGCCAAGACCGTGGTGACCGTGGGCGGGCGCGGGCTCGGCGACACCTACACCGAGGCCGAGGCCGGACAGCGCTGGCTGGTCGGGGACGAGACCAAGGCGGGCACGGCGAAGAAGGCCATTCCCAAGGACAAGGTGGTCGCGGTCAAGGAGGGCGCGGACACCTTGGGAAGTTTGCGGGCGGTGGCGCGGGAGGCGGAGAAACGCGGGTGGCAGAGCGCGGTCATCGTCAGCGATCCGTGGCACTCGCTGCGGGCCCGCACGATGGCCAGTGACACCGGACTCACCGCGTGGGCCTCACCGACCCGGCGCGGGCCGATCGTGCAGACCAGGGAGACCCAGCTGCGCTACATCCTCCGGGAGACCGCGGGCGTGCTGTTCTACCGGCTCACCCACACCTCCACCAACCTGGTCGACAATGGTCTCGGCTGAGCCGCACGGCTACTCCGCGCACGACACCGCGCGGCTGCTGCCCGAACCCGACAAGCACGGCGCGCTCGCCGAAGCCGAGACCGAGGCGCGCACTCCGTTCGCCCGCGACCGGGCCAGGGTGCTGCACTCGGCGGCGCTGCGCCGCCTGGCGGGCAAGACGCAGGTGGTGGGTCCGGGCGAGGGGGATGTGCCGCGGACCCGGCTGACCCATTCGCTGGAGGTGGCCCAGATCGGCCGGGGTATCGGCGGTGAGCTGGGTTGCGATCCGGACGTCGTCGATCTGGCCGGGCTGGCGCACGACATCGGCCACCCGCCGTTCGGGCACAACGGTGAACGCGCGCTCAACGCGCTGGCCGGGCCCTGTGGTGGGTTCGAGGGCAACGCGCAGACCCTGCGCATCCTGACCCGCCTGGAACCCAAGGCGCTCGGCCCGGACGGCCGTCAGTACGGGCTCAACCTGACCAGGGCGGCCCTGGACGCGGCCACCAAGTACCCGTGGCCGCGCCGGGAGGGCACGGTCAAGTTCGGGGTGTACAACGACGACCTGCCCGTCTTCGGCTGGCTCCGGCAGGGCGCGCCGGTGGACGCGCAGTGCCTGGAGGCCCAGGTGATGGACTGGGCCGACGACGTGGCTTACTCGGTGCACGACGTGGAGGACGGGGTGCTCGCCGGGCGGATCTCGCTGCGCGCGCTGGGCAGTCCGGCCGAGCGCCGGGTGATCGCCGCGCTGGCCGCCGCGCACTTCAGCGGCGAGCCCGCCGAGGCGATCGAGGCCGCCGCGGACGGGCTGCTCCGGTTGCCCTCGGTGGCCGCGCTGGCCCGGCACGACTACGACGGCACCCTGGCCGACCAGGTCGCGCTGAAGGCGCTGACCAGCGAGCTCGTCGGTCGCTTCGCCTCCGCCGCGGTCACCGGCACCCGCAAGGCGCACGGGGCCGGGCCGCTGCGCCGCTACGACGCCGGTCTGGTGGTGCTGCCGCCGGTGGCCGCCGAGGTGGCCCTGCTCAAGGCGGTCGCGCTGCGGTACGTGATGAGCGACCCGGAACGGCTGGCCGTGCAGATCCGGCAGCGGGAGCTGGTCACCGAGCTCACCGAGGCGCTCTGCCGGCTCGCCCCGGAGGCCCTCGACCCGGCGTTCCGGCCGGCCTGGTCGGCCGCGGCGGACGACGCCGAGCGGCTGCGGGTGGTGATCGACCAGGTCGCGCTGCTGACCGACGCCCAGGCGGTGAGCTGGCATCGGCGGCTGACCACCTGAACCGCGCCAACCGAAACGGCGTCAACCAAAGTTGACGATTTCTGGTTTACTCGGAGCCATGGGACTTCGAGAGGTGTTGCGGGTGCTGTTCCGGCCGTTGCGGCGCAAGGTGCCGGCCGGTGGTCCACCGAGGCGACGGGAGGACCCCGGTGGCGCCGGGGTGCGCGAACCCAGGCGGCCGCGTCCGCCCGGTCCGGTCAGCGGCGCCGCCGCGGCCGAGCCACCGGCTCCGGCGCAGCACGTGAAGCTGGCCGATCCGCGGCGCTGACCAGCGGTTTGTCACAGTGGGAGCGGGGTGCTCGTCCCTGGGGTGTCCGCGTCACCGACCCAGGGAGGCCGTTGTGCCACGCATTCCCGCGCTCACCGTCGACAAGGCAAGCTGGCTGGTCCGCCGCATGTACGGCTATGCGAAGAAGCGGTTCGGCGCGGTGCCCGAACCGTTCGCGGTGATGGCCCACCACCGCGGCATCATGATCGCCGCCGCGGTGACCGAGACCGCGGTCGAACGCGCCGCCAAGCACCTGCCGCACAGCCTCACCGACCTGGTCGTCTACCGGGTCGCCACCGAGCTGGGCTGCTCCTGGTGCGTGGACTTCGGCACCATGCTGCAGCGGCACAAGGGCCTGGACATCGAGCGGCTCAAGGAGATCCACGCCTACGCCGACTCGCCGCTGTTCACCGAGACCGAGAAGCTCGCCCTGGCCTACGCCGACGCGATCACCGCCTCGCCGGTGCGGGTCACCGACGAGCAGGTCGCCCAGCTCCGGGAACGGCTGGGGGACAAGGGACTCGTCGAGCTCACCTACCTGATCGCGGTGGAGAACCAGCGGGCCCGGTTCAACGACGCGCTCGGCATCGTCGACCAGGGCTTCACCTCCGGCGAAGCCTGCCGGGTGCCGCTGCCGGTGGCCGAGGCCGCCGTCACCAGGCGACGTTCGTGAGCTTCGCCGGGTTCACCACGTCGTAGATCGCCACGATCCGTCCGTCCCGGACCGCCAGCGTCGACACGCGGCGGTCCACCGGACGGTGCCCGTCGCCGCCGTCGGTCTGGGCCAGGAAGCCCAGGTCGCCGTTGACCAGCACCGGGGTGATCCCGGTGCGCACCGACTCCGGCCCGTACTGCCGCAACAGGCCGAGGGCGAAGCGGGCCACCTTGTCCGCGCCGACCACTGGCCGCCGCGCGGTGCGCGCCTGGCCGCCGGAGTCGCCGATGACCACCACGTCCGGGTGCAGCACCGCCAGCAGCGCGTTCATGTCCCCGCTGGCCAGCGCCGAGGTGAACCGCTCAAGCACGGCCCGCTGCTCGGCCAGCTCGGCCCGCGGCGGGGGGTCGGCCTCGGTGACCGCGCGCCGCGCGCGGGAGGCCAGCTGCCGGGCCGCCGCCGGGGTCACGCCCAGCGCGGCCGCGATCTCCGGGAACGGCACCCCGAACGCGTCGTGCAGCACGAACGCCACCCGCTGCTCCGGGGTCAGCTCGTGCAGCACCACCATGGCCGCCATCCGCACGCCGTCCTCGCGCACCGCGACGTCCAGCGGATCCTCACTCGGCTGGGTGGTCAGCGGGCTCACCACCGGCTCCGGCAGCCAGGAACCGACGTAGCGCTCACGCTGCGCGCTGGCCGCCTTGAGCCGATCGAGGCAGATCCGGCCCACCACCGTGGTCAGCCAGGCCCGCAGGTCACGGATCTCCGCCCGCGCGGCAGCGGTCAGCCCGGCCAGCCGCAGCCAGGCGTCCTGCACCGCGTCCTCGGCGTCGGCCCTGGTCCCGGTGATGCGGTAGGCGACCCCGATGAGGTGCCCCCGGTGCTCGCTGAACACCGTGGCCAGGGTCTCGTCGCTGACGGTCACACGCCCATCCTGGACTACTCCTAGACTTGCCCCTGTGGCAGGACGAATCCGGGACAGCGACATAGCCGAGGTCCGTGATCGGTGCCGGATCGACATCGTGGTCGGCGAGTACGTCAACCTTGGCCGAGCCGGCGGCGGCACGCTGAAGGGGCTGTGTCCCTTCCACGACGAGAAGACCGCGTCGTTCAACGTGCGGCCCAGCAAGGGCACCTTCCACTGCTTCGGCTGCGGCGTCGGCGGCGACGTGATCCAGTTCGTCCAGCAGTACGAGCACATCGGCTTCGTCGAGGCGGTGGAGCGGCTGGCCGACAGCATCGGCTACCGGCTCACCTACACCGGCGGCGGCGCGACCGTGCAGCGCGACCGCGGCACCAAGACCCGGATGCTGGAGGCGCACAAGGCCGCCGCCCAGTTCTACGTCGAGCAGCTGCAGACCCCGGATGCGGTCAAGGCGCGCGAGTTCCTCACCGAGCGCGGGTTCGACCAGGCCGCCGCGGACCGGTTCGGCTGCGGGTTCGCCCCCGCCGGCTGGGACAAGCTGACCCGCCACCTCATCGGCCGCGGCTTCGAGCTGGACGAGCTGTACAAGTGCGGGCTGGCCAAGGAGGGGCGGCAGGGGCCGATCGACCGGTTCCACCGCAGGCTGCTCTGGCCGCTGAAGGACCTCGGCGGCGAGGTGGTCGGCTTCGGCGCGCGCCGGATCTTCCCGGACGACCCGATCGAGGCCAAGTACGTCAACACCAGCGAGAGCCCGATCTTCAAGAAGTCGCACGTGCTCTTCGGCATCGACCTGGCCAAGCGGGAGATCGCCCGCAGGCGCCAGGTGGTCGTGGTCGAGGGCTACACCGACGTGATGGCCATGCACCTGGCCGAGGTGCCCACCGCGGTCGCCTCCTGCGGCACCGCCTTCGGCGCCGACCACATCTCGGTGCTGCGGCGGCTGCTGATGGACGACGACGCCTTCCGCGGCGAGGTCATCTTCACCTTCGACGGCGACGCGGCCGGGCAGAAGGCCGCGCTGAAGGCCTTCGACGACGAGCAGAAGTTCGCCGCCCAGACCTTCATCGCGATCGCCCCCGACGGCATGGACCCCTGCGAGCTCCGCCAGGACAAGGGCGATGTGGCCGTGCGGGACCTGGTGGCGCGGCGGCAGCCGCTGTTCGCCTTCGCCATCCGCACCCTGCTCGCCGAGCACAACCTGGACACCGCCGAGGGCCGGGTGGAGGCGCTGCGCCGCACGGTGCCGCTGGTCGCCCAGATCAAGGAGGAGTCCCTCCGCGACGAGTACGGGCGGCAGCTGGCCGGCTGGGTCGGCTGGGACGACACCCCGGGGGTGCTGCGCCGGATCCGGGAGATCTCCGGCGGCAAGGCCGCCCCGGAGAAGACCCCGCGCCGCCGCCCGGTGGATCCGAACCAGGCCGCGCTGGCGGTGGAGGTGGACGGGCCGAGCAGGCCGTCCCCGCAGGACCCGCAGCTGCGCTCGCAGCGCGAGGTGCTCAAGGCGGCGATCCAGCTGCCCGGCATCGCGGGCCCCGCCTACGACTCGATCTCCGAAGAGGCCTTCACCCACCCCGCCTACCTGGAGCTGCACCGGTCGATCCTGGCCGCCGGCGGCACCTCCTGCGGGCTCTCCGGCGCCTCGTTCGTGGACGCGATCGTGCAGAAGTGCAAGCACTCGGTGGTGCGCTCGCTGGTGACCGAACTGGCGGTGGAGTCGCTGCGCACCAGGTCGGCCGAGGACCGCTACGTGCTGGGGCTGATCGCCAACATGCAGGCCAACCTGGTGGCCAGGCAGATCGCCGACATCAAGTCCAGGCTGCAACGCATCTCCCCGGTCACCGACGCCGACGAGTACCGCGCGCTCTTCGGCGACCTGGTGGCCATGGAGCAGTACCACAAGGGACTCCGCGAACAGGCGATGGGCGGCGTGTAGATGAGCTGGTGGGGACGCTTCACCGACAAGATCACCGGCGGCGTGCGGCTGCCCGAGGGCCTGGACGTGCCGCTGACCGGTGAGGAGCACATCCTGGCCTTCGCTGAGCTCACCGGCGGCGGCCACCTGGTCGCGACCTCGCACGCCCTGGTGGTGGCCGATGCGGACGGACAGCGCCGGATCCCCTGGCACCTGGTCAGCAAGGCGGTCTGGGGCAACGACGTGCTCGCGGTGACCGAGGCGCGCGAACACGGCACCGCGGGGGAGGCGGTGCTGCTGACCGACCAGCCGCCGCGCCGCTACCCGCTGGCGCAGGCCTACCGGCTGCCCGACGTGGTGCACGCCAGGGTCACCGGCTCCATCCGCTCCACCCACCGGCACGAGCTGCCCGGCGGCGGGGCGTGGTTCGTGCAGCGCAAGGTGCCCGGCCGCGACGGCGTGGTGCTGCAGGTGCGCGCCGACCCCGGTACCGACGAGGCGGCGGTGACCACGCTGGCCGCGGACGTGGCCCGCAAGATCCGCGAGGCCCAGGCCGGCGCCTTCTAGCCCGCACCTCCTTCGACGGGGTACCGCCCGCACCGCTCGCGCTATACAGTACGTACGTACGGTTTGCTAAGCGAGCTGGAGGTTGCCGCATGTGGGACCCGACCACCTACCTGGCCTTCGCCGGCCACCGGGAACGCCCGTTCTACGACCTGCTGGCTCGCGTCGGCGCCACCGACCCCCGGCACGTGGTCGACCTGGGCTGCGGCCCCGGCACGCTCACCCCGGTGCTGACCAGCCGCTGGCCCGCGGCCAAGATCACCGCCCTGGACTCCTCCGCCGAGATGGTGCAGGCGGCGAGGGCGGCCGGGATCGACGCGGAACTGCGCGACGTGCGCGACTGGCAGCCGGACCGCGACACCGACGTGGTGGTCTGCAACGCCGTGCTGCAGTGGGTCACCGGCCACCTCGACCTGCTGCCCGGCTGGCTGGACCGCCTGCCCAGCGGCGCCTGGTTCGCCTTCCAGGTGCCCGGCAACTTCCGCGAGCCCAGCCACACCATCCCGCGCGGCATCGCCGAAAGCCCAGCCTGGCGGGACACCCTGGCCGGCACGTTCCGCCCGGAGGACGCGGTGCCCCGGCCAGAGGTGTACGCGAGCGTGCTGGCCGCGGCAGGGTTCACCGCGGACGTGTGGGAGACGACCTACCTGCACGAGCTGCGCGGCGCCGACCCGGTGCTGAACTGGATCAGCGGCACCGCCCTCCGCCCGGTCCGCGCGGCCCTGGACGAGTCCGGCTGGCAGCAGTTCACCGCCGAACTGGCACCTCAGCTGCGCGCCGCCTACCCCGCGCACGGCCAGGACGTCACCTGGTTCCCGATGCGCCGGATCTTCGCCGTGGGCCACAAGAAATGAGCCCAGTGCGCGACAGGGCGCCCGGCGAGCCACCTGCCCGCCGGGCACGCCCTGACCGCGGTGCCTAGGCCCTGGTGGTCGAGGTCGGCGCGGTGGACTTGGGCGCCCCGGCGGACTTGGCGGACTCGCCAGTCTTGGCCGTCCCGCCACTGGCCCGCTGCCGATCAACCTCGGAGATCAGCTTGTCGCCCTGCCCGGCCTTCCCAGTCCCCTGGTCGTGCCGCCCGGCCTTCTTCTCCGACCACCCCATCTTCTCGTCGATCTTCGCCCGAACGGTCCCGGCGGTGCCCTGCACGGCCGGATGCTCCACCATGCGGTGGTACGTCCGGACCAGATCCTCGTACCGATCCCGTCCCGCGCGAGTACCAAGCACATACCCCACGGCGACCCCGAGCGCGAACCTGATCATGGCTCCTCCTCGTCTTGACCTGCGTGAACACCCGTGGTCACGGAGCGAAGATCCCCAACGAGGGGGGTGGTGAAAACCGCTCCGCGGAGTGCGCTAAGGTATTACCCGTCAGGCACCGCCGGACACATGCCAGTCCTCCGTAGCTCAACTGGCAGAGCATGCGACTGTTAATCGCAGGGTTGTTGGTTCGAGTCCAACCGGAGGAGCTTCACCCCAGGCCAGTGGCCTGGGGTTGTTTGCTTTCTAGATCAAACCCACACTCTACCCACACACTATTCTTGGTCCGCCCCAGCCGTGACCACGCATTCCAGCACCGCCTTCGCTCCGGTCGAGGCCCGCCGCCGCCCGAAGTAGTTGTCCTGGGTCATGGACACCTTGGCGTGACCGAGCTGGTCCGCAGCCTGCCGAGCTGTGAGCCCTGCCTCATCCATCAGGGTCGCCACCGTCTTCCGGTACACGTGACTGGTTACCCACTCGAACCCAGCCGCCTTGAAGATCACCCGAAGGTCGGCCTGCGTGTTACTCGGGTCCCGCAGCCCGCCGAGGGGAGCGGTGAACACCACACCCCACTGGTTCGGCTCCGCCACCCGCTTCCGCCGCTTGAGCGTGGCCACCATCCAGCCGGGCAGCTCCAACTTCCGGAACCCAGCCTTGGTCTTCGTCTTCGGCTGGATCACCAGGCCGACACCCCTGACCCGGACCACCGTGCCCCCGACTTCCACGGTCCCGCCGTCCAGATCGAGCGCATCCCAGGTGACCGCCGCCGCTTCACCGATCCGCAGCCCGGTAGCCAACATGAAGTCGGTGAGGTCAGGTAGATCCCAGTCCCGGGCCTGCTTGCTGGCGTGGATCTTCGCCCGCAACTCCCGGGCCTCCACCAGCTCCAGAGCCTGCGTCGGCTTCTTCGGCTGCACCTGGATCGCCGCGACGTCCCGCGCCGGGTTGGAGTCCATGGCGTCATGCCGCACCGCCATCCCGAACAGTCCACTGAGGACAGTCCGGGTCACCTTCGCCACTGATGGCCCGTGCTTCTTCCGGACCCCCTTCACCACCCGATCCACCCGCGAGACCGTCACCTCCCGGATGCGCAGGGCACCCAGCTCCGGGAACACCTGCTTGTCCAGGCGATCCCGATAGGCCCGCAACGTCCCCTCGGCCGGAGGGATGTCCCGCTCCTTCAGTTCGGCGAACCAGGCGTTCCCCAGGTCCTTCACGGTCGTGTTGGCGTTGATCTCCGCGCTCACGTCGATCAGGACCCGATCCCGGATTGCCTCTCGCAGCGCGTCCTGTGCCTTGCCCTTGGTCTTGCCGTGCCGCTCTATCGGCCGGGTGATCCCGTCGAAGTCCCGGAACTTGCAGCAGGCCCGGTAGCCGTTCTTGGTCGGGTATATCCGCACCTGCCCGGCCGTGCCGACAGGGAGAGGAGGCCGCCCCATCAGGCCACCTCGCTGTTGAGCTGGTCCACCCAGGTCTGGACGTCGCAGGGCCGGTACCGCAGGTACTTCCCGATTCGCCGCGCCGGAGGCCCGTAGTTCTTCGTCCGCCAGGCGTAGAGCGTCGTCACCGGCACCCCGAGGTACGCGGCCACGTCCTCCGCCGTCCACAAGCGCTGAACCTGTGCAGTCATCCCGTCCCCCTACGCCGCCGCCGGTTGAGTTGCCGAAAGATCCGGCGCTGTCGGCGGTGACTCCCCGGCCGCCAGCTGCGCCATGGAGTACTGCGCCTTCCACCTCAGCCGCTCCGCCACCGAGTGCATGAGCAGGTGCGCCCGGGGAGGCACGTCCGGGTCACCGGGCGCGACCTTCTGCCAGACCACCTGGCTGGTGTCCCGATCGGTGTCGAGGGTGACGCCGATGTCCAGCAGCAGTTGCCGAACGAACTGCTGTCGGTCATGGCGGTGGTCGCCGAGGGACTTGCCGGACCACTTCCGCGAGACCAGGACCCGCCGACCCGGCAGGCCGAGTGTGGAGCGGCGGTGCGCCTTGCCTTTGCACCGGCCGGGAGTCAAGTTCATCCGTGCCCCGGCAGGTTGGATGCCGTAGAGCAGCCAGACCGCGCAGCGGGGCGAGCACGGGGTGACCGCCAGCTCCTCATGCAGCCGGTCAGCATGCCGCCGCTGCCGGTCGGTGACTTCCTCGTGGCACTCGCTGATCGACTTGGTGAGGTACTTGGTCAGGTAGCCGATGTGCCGTCCGGCTTCCTCGGTGCCGCCGAGGATTCCCTTGGAGTGCACCTGCGTCCCGAACCGCACCACGTGTGCCGGGTCGGTGGCCTCTGGCCCGGGAAGGGCTTCCTCCCAGGTCGGCAGGGCCTGCCGGGTGTGCGGGTCGACGAAGCCCTTGGCCCGGTCGCACCAGACCGGCACGGCCTCGCCGGGGTAGGCGAGTTCGTCATGCTGGGGCCACCAGACCTGGTGGTAGGTGCCCGCGGTGACTAGTCGGACCAGTTCGTGCGGGATGGCCCCGCGGATTGCCGCGTGCCAGTGCGGCGCCAGCCTCCGCTGGGGTTCGACGGTGGAGAAGTACTGCACGTCGTAGCCCACCGCGCGGCGCAGGTTCTGCACCCACCGGTCGAGCAGGGCGGCGAAGTGCACCGCGTCGCGGGCGGCCCGCCGGTAGTCGTAGGTGTCGGGGTCGACCGGCGTGCCGTCCTCCCGCACCCGCCCGTAGGAGTCCAGGGTCAGCGTGAGGAACATCGAGGGGCGGAACCGTCTGGCGAACTCCCGGCCGACGGTGTGCTTGGAGATCCGCCGGCGTGGCAGTTCCGGCACGTCCTGCTTGCGCCGGGTCGAGCGCTTGACCGGCTTGGACAGGGGCGCGTCCAGCGCCGGGAGCTTGCCCCGCACGCCGCCGTCCCGCAGTTCCGCATCCACGGCCGCGACGGCTTCCCGAAGCTCCTCCATCCCGCTTTCGTCGCCCTCGGCCCGAGCAGTCTGGTAGTCCGCCCACAGCGTCGCGCGCAGTTCGGTCAGGGCTTCCTGATCGGCCGTGGGCGGGGCGGGGGTGAAGTCGGGTTCGTCGGTCAGGTGCCAGCCTTCGCGGCACTGGGCCATCCGCAGCTTCCGGGCCTTGTCCGCGCAGGGGGCGCAGACCGAGGCGACGGTGGAGCCGCAGGCCACCGGCAGGACATCGACGCGGCCGGTGGCGTAGTCCAACCTGCGTTGCGCCAGCGGCCGGATGCACACGCCGTTGGCCTCGGCCAGGGAGCGCACCACGTCCAGCGCGAGGGGCTGGCGCATCCGCTCAGCCCGCGTCACGTGCTCGCTCATGCGGCCACCTCGCCGTCGAGGTCGTAGCCACCACCGGGGAAGGGCAGCACCTCCGCGTGCACAACGTCCCGCCCGGTCACGTAGTCGACCAGCCGCCGCAAATCGGCATCGGTGACGTGGAATGCCCTGGCGCGCAACGGTTCCCGCCGCCCGTCGACCTTCACCCAGGCCACACCGGGCGTGCCCTCGCTGATCTCGTGAGCGGCGGCCCCGCGTTGCCGGACACCTTCGCCCAGCACCATGTCCACCTGGGCGGCTTCATCCAGGCGCAGGGCGACCTTGGTGCCGAACAGGTGCCGGAAGGACACGATTTCCTTGCGCGGGTCCTGGACCAGGCCGAGGACGGCGAAGCCGGGTGCGCGGCCCTGGGAGGCGATGGTCTGCACCGCCCGCACCGCACGTTCCCTCAGCGCCTTGTCGCTCTGGTAGGCGATCACATCGGCCAGCTCATCAACCACCAGCAGCGTGAACGGCTCCCCAGTGCCGGGCTTCCACCGCCGCAGCAGACCCCGGTACCGCTGCGCCCGCTCCTTCAGCTCCGCCGCCAAGCCCTCTAACAGCTCCACGGCCTCGACGCCGTTGGTGTAGGCGAGCCGGTGGAACAGCTCCGGAGCCTGTCCCAGTTCCATGCCGCCCTTGGGGTCGATGCCCACCAGGCGCACCAGCCCGGCCCGGATCGCCGGGGCCAAGGCCCACAGCAGCGACCACATCACCGAGCCCTTGCCCGCCCCGGTCGAGCCCACGATCAGCAGGTGGTTGCCCAACAGCCGCAGCGTGAACGGCCGCCCGCTCTCCGTGCGCCCGACAACCAGGCGCTTGAGATCGACCGCGGACTCCTTGGCCGCCAGCCCCGGCACAGCGATGGGACGTACCAGCGGGTCCCGGTGCACCAGGTCCAGTTCCAGACGGCCGGGCTTGCGAACTCGCACCCGGCAGGAGGTCGCACCGAAGGCGTGCGCCAGTCCGGAAGCGCGCAGCTCCCACTGCTCCGGGGCCTGCCCCTTGACCATCCGGACGCGCACCCGGTCCCGCCATCCGTCAGCGCGGACCCGGCCGAGCTTGGGCCGGTACTCCGACCCGTGCACCGACTTGGTGAGGTCGGCCAGGCGCATGACCGAACGCCACTGCCAGCCATAGACCGTCCAGCGTCGCCACTCGGTGCGGACCTCGCACCAGCAGAACCGCTCGAACGACGATCGATGCCCCCAGGCCCACCAGCCGAGCACGATGAGCACCAGGACGACGAACAGCCCGAGGTACCAGCCGCCGAGGTGCCGGTAACCGGACCAGATCAACAGGATCGCGAACACCGCAGCCGGGTAGCGCACGACGATCCGAACAGCCTGGACGACCAGCCAGCCCGCCGACCACACCAGCGCGACGGGCAGCAAGGCGAACTTGGCCCAGCCCGGCAGGAGCGTCCACCACGGCAGCCGAGGCCGGGTGATCTCCAACGCGGCCGGTTCAGCCAAAGGCTTGCGGGAGAAGGACATCACCGCTCACCACCCTCGATGCAGGCGATGCAGCGGAAGACCTGCGATCCGCCCACCACATGCCCAGCAGGCCGGAACGCCGCCTTACCGATCCCGCAAGCCTGGTTGCACCCCAGGCAGGCCAGCCCACCGGCCTGAGCCTCAGTGAGCTTCATTCGCTGCGCGGGAGCGCCATCCAGCCGGATCGGGTAGATGCCGGTCGTCTGCAGCCGGGCCAGCAGCCCGGACCAGACCTCAGCCTTGGACCGGCGGACCCGCCGCGTCGCACCGCTGGTCAGCAGGTCGGAGAAGTCCAGCGGCAGCCAACCTTCGCACACCCCGCACTGGTCATCTCCAGGCAACATGCGGGCGAACTTCCCGCAGGTCGAGCACCGCTGTTGCCCTTTTCGAGGGACCCCATCTGCCGGGAACTCGCCCGGACGCCGTACAGTCATTCTTGTTCACTTCCAGAGGTCGTGGACGGCACGAGAGCGGTGAGGTTCCTAGGCCGGTAACCGCTCTTGTGTCCTTCTCTTCCTTGCGCCGCAACAAGACATGCGGCATCGCCACGGCACCCACGGGTCCGTGTCAGTCCTTTGTGGATAGTCCTAAGTGGACGCTTCGGTCGCTACTCGCTCCGCTTGGGCTGCTGTAGCTCGTGGCGGTTCTGCGCCGCCTCCCGCTGCTGCTGTTGCTGGGTTTGCGCGAGGTGTGCCGAGGCGACGTGCCGGGCATAGCGTTCTGTCAACGCCGCGAACTCCCCAGCCATGCGCACCAGTTCCCGCGCGACCAGCACGGCCTGCGCCGCCCCGTCCGGGGTCTCGCGCACGGTGAAGGTCACGCCGCAGTGGCTGTCCGCGATCGCCAACATGGGCTGACCGGCCGAGAGCGTCAGCAGGGACACCGTGGTGCCCTCATCTGGCACCACCGACACGTGGACACTCATCCGCACTCACCCGCCACTGCCGCCGGAGCGACCTCGCCGCTGGCCACGGGCGTCATCTGCTCGTACAGCCGCTGGAAGTCGTCGCGGTCGAGCACGATGACGATCTTCTGCACCGGCCCGCCGAAGACGAGCAACAGGTTCTCGTCGTCCCACGGCGCGACCCGAATCGAGGTGTCGTCGTAGATGGAGATGGTCATGTCCATCCCCAGTTCATCCCGCGTGATGGGCATCGTCAGGCCGCCTTACCGCCGTCGGTGCCCTTGGCTGCACTCGGCCGGGAAGCCGAGGTCACCGCGGACTTGAACCCGGTCGCCCGGAACAGCCAGCCCTGGTACTTGAACTCACCGTTGCCGGACACGCGGGGCTCGACCGTCAGGCCGTCCAGCTCAATCGGCCGCATGCCAGGCAGTACCTCCGGCGCGGGCGGCACCGGCTGCACGTCAGCAAGGAACGTGATCTGGAAGGACGCGCGCTTGGCCTTCGTTTCGTCCGGGTCGGTCACGGTGCCGACCCACTGCCGCTTCCCGGTCACCGGGTCGACCTTCTGCCGGGGCGGCTTGCTCTTGTTCTCCTGGTACTCGAAGTCGGGCGCGATCTCGCCCACCAGGACGAGGCCCTTGCCGAACGCCTCATCGAACTCGATGGGGAACCGGTGCCCCCGCTGGATCGCCATGTCCGAGACCTCCCTGTTCGCTGGCCGTCTTGTCGGCCCCGTACCGCCAGGTCAGCGGCACATATCCAGGTTCGGCCCGGGTTCGTCCCGTCAAGATCGCATCGTGCTCTCGTCTGCGACTTCTGCCTCTCGCCTTGTCTCGTCTTGGTCTCGTTTCGGTGGTAGCCTCGTCCCGTCTCGTCTGGTCAGGAGGCCGAGATGACCCCACAGCCAACGCTGCTGAAGTACCTGCTCCGCCAGCGCCACTTGCAGGGCTACCGCGCCTTTTGCAAGGAGTACGACCGGGTGGCCAAGAAGGTTGACCCGGACCTGCGCGGCCAGTACCCGAGCAAGGCGCAGTTCTACCGCTGGCTCTCCGGCGAACTGATCGGCCTTCCGTATCCGGACCACTGCCGCATCCTGGAAGCGATGCTGCCCGGCCAGGGCATCGAGGCCCTGCTGTCGCCCCACGACCCGGACACCGCGCCACCCGTCCCGCAGGCCCCGCCGGCCGTTCTCCCCGCCGTTGGCGCGGGCACCTCCCCGGTGATCCGCCCCGCAGCCACCGAGGTCGGCGAGATCGTCTCCACCTATCCGCACCGCAACGCCATCCCGCCCGAGCTGTGGGACCGGCTGACCGCGAGCGCGACCGAGCACGTGGAGGTGCTGGTCCACGCCGCGCTATTCCTCACCGAGCGACCCACCTTCGTGCGCAGCCTGGCAACCAAGGCCACCGAAGGGGCCAAGATCCGACTCCTGTTCGGCGACCCGGCCAGCTCGGAAGTCGCCTTGCGCAGCGAGGAAGAGCGCTTGGGCGCGGAGACTCTAGGTGGCCGCATCCGCAACGCGCTGGCCTTCTACCGACCGCTGCAAGGAGTGGACGGCGTGGAGATCCGGTTCCACCGGACCACGCTCTACAACTCGATCTTCCGTTTCGACAACGAGATGATCGTCAACACCCATGTGTATGGGTTCCAGGGAGCACACGCGCCAGCACTGCACCTGCGGAGCCAACCCACGCAGGGCCTGTTCGACATCTACGCCGAGAGCTTCGAGACTGTCTGGAACCTGTCCGCGCCCGCAGACTTCTGAAGGGGAACCAGTGGCACGCGTCGACTACTTCCACGACCCCAACGCCCCGAAAGCCAACAGCATCGCCCTCGCTGTCAGCGCTTTCGTCCAGGACGAGGCTGGCAGAGTGCTGATGATCCGCCGCACAGACAACGACCTCTTTGCGATTCCCGGGGGACAACTCGAACTCGGCGAAACGCTCACTGAAGCTGTAGTTCGCGAACTAGACGAGGAAACTGGGATAGTGGTGGAAGTCACTGGTCTGATCGGCATCTATTCTAATCCCGACCATGTGATTGCCTACGATGATGGTGAAGTTCGACAGGAGTTCTCCATCTGCTTCCGCGCTCGTCCTGTTGGTGGTGAACTGCGTACCAGTAGTGAGTCCAAGGAAGTGCACTGGGTCAACCAAGGAAGTTTGGGAGAGCTCCGCATTCACCCGTCTATCAAGCTTCGCATAGATCACGGATTTGCAAGTCGGGATGTTCCCTACTACACCTAGGTCGAATGGTTCTCAATCAGGGGTACTGATGCTTAAATGTGAGTCACGCTTCGTCGATATCGAATCTCAGTTGACCGCGGGCATCGATGTCGCTAATCAGGTCTTCCCATGGCCACCCTACGGTGGAGTATTTTCTGTATAGCAGGACCTGTCTGTCGACCACGGTGACTTCCTTGGTTGTTTCGTTGTAAGCCAAGATTAGCCCGCGGCCGTCTTCGTCTACTTGAAGAGACTCAATTCGTCCTAGAACTGTGCGCAAGTTGCTCTTTTGAATCCTGCTCTCTCTGCGTGATGCTTCACTATAGATGTAGTCGAGTGAGAACCCATTAAGTAGATCGCGATCGGGGGCCTTTAGAATGACGGCCATTGCGTGCGCATAGATGCCGGTTGCGTTCTGACGTATTCTGATTCCCCGAGATACTCGGTCTGCAAACTGTTGATAGAGAGGGTTCAGTTGGTCGGCATAGAAGAGACAAGCGTCTAGGAGATTCCCGCTATTGTTGAATTCTATAGCTGGACTTCGTTCTTCAGTAATCTTGGCCTCGTCCAAAGCGCCTAGTGCTAGGGTTTGAAGTATCCCTGCATTCCCGTAGCAGTCGGCTACTGCGCTTGAGACAAACGGGTCTGAGAACTCGATTCCTAGCGCCGTACCCCCTCTCTTGAGGATCTTCTTCAGGTCGTCATCTGTCCACACGATCGATGTTTCGTGCACTCTCGCTGTTAGATCGGAATTGAGATGTAGGAGCATGTTCTGTTTGCTCCAGACGCCAACAATGACCACGAAAACGCCAAAGTCCCACAATGCTTTCAGGTCGAAGGCAAATTTTCTACGTTCCGCCATTGAGAGGTAGTGAAAATCTTCGATAACAAGCCTGCGTTCAGATTCTAGGATGAGTTCTGCAACAAATCGTAGATCGTCAACGTTCTGGCTAATCGGTTCTGACGTCGTTTTGCTGCCTCCAGTATATTCAAGTCCGAGCTTTGCCTTAACCTTGGCTATGAGTTTTATTCCAAGTTCGCCGGTGGCCTCTACTGTTCCCTTTAGTGCGGACTCGGATACCTTGTTTACCTCAAGTCTTATCCCGAGTGTCCCCAGGGTCTCCCGGTATATGTCTGCAATGCTTTTCCCGAGTCGGCACTGGACCACTATGGCGTCGGGTAGAACGGTCTGTCGAAGCCAAGATTTTCCGCACTTGGATACTCCGCGCAAGGCTACGTGGACGGAGCGAGAAAGTAGCTTTGCTATGTCTTCGTCGAGATTGCCGCGATCTACGTATGAGTCGGCCAGAACTGTGTTTGAGACGCCGAATACCTCGTGTGTCTTTTTCCTTGCTTTCTGATTTGGCTGCATGGCGCATTAGCTTAAGGCGCATTGATGTCGAACGAGCTGTGACCCGCGAAACAGTCGAGTAACGAGCGTTGCCGAATCTGGCTCTATGGGATCAAGGCGCGCCGCCAGGCGGCGCGCGGCGGGTGGTCACGCTGGGTACGCCGGGCGCACCCATCCGGGCACGGCCGCCATCCGCTCCGCTGCGGCGACCGACCCGCCGCTGCGCCCGGCGAACCGCGGACTCCCCCGGTGCCGGTAGCCGCGCGCCGACCCACGAGTTGATCTGCGAGGGCCACCAGGCCGTGACGATCGCCTGCCTGGTCGCTCTGCTTGCCTGCTTCCGGCGATCGCTGCCGCACCGACGCAAGCGTCGGCTTGCCACCGGGCCACGTGGTCACCCCGGTCCCCGGAACATGATCATCACCACGCTTTACCCGCACAAAACGACGAGAAACGTCCACAGCCAACCGTCGACTGTGGACGTTCCCGTTCGCTATCAACCCTGATGGCGCACGGTGCTGCGCGACAACGCGAGACATCCAGCAGAGTTGATCTAGATTCGCAGGGTTGTTGGTTCGAGTCCAACCGGAGGAGCTTCACCCCAGGCTGCGGCCTGGGGTTGTTTGCTTTCTGGGGTGAAATCGCCTGGGGTGGGGCTCGTGACCAGCGTTTCTCGGTACTCCGTCAGTGTCGCCGGCGTCGTGGTTGACGGGGCGGGGCGGGTGTTGGTCATCCGGCGGCGCGACAACGGGCGCTGGGAACCGCCGGGTGGGGTGCTCGAAGTCGGTGAGACGTTCGAGCAGGGGGTGCGCCGCGAGGTGTGTGAGGAGACCGGGATCGTGGTCCGGGTTGAGCGGCTCACCGGCGTCTACCAGAACTTGGTTCGGGACGTCGTGGCCCTGGTGTTCCGCTGCTCGCCGGAGACCACCGAGGCGGTGCCGACGGAGGAGGCGAGTGAGGTTCGCTGGCTGGCTCTGGAGCAGGTGCGGGAAGTGATGGTTCCCGCCTTCGCGATCCGGGTTGCCGACGCCTTCGCGGAGGTGGCCCGGACTCGGGTGCATGACGGCGTGCGGCTTCTGGGGTAGCGCCGCGGCCTGGGGCGAAACTCGGGTGACCGGGGTTGGCTTGCTGCCTAGCTTGGGCGCATGGCGACGCAGGTGGTTGTGCTCAATGGTGGGTCCAGTTCTGGGAAGAGTGGGATCGCTCGGTGTTTGCAGTCCGTGTTGCCGGGGGCGTGGCTGGTGGTGGGGGTGGACACGTTCATCGAGTTGTTGCCCGCCTCGTTGCGGGGGTCCTCGGGCGGGGTTGAGTTCGCGCCGGATGGGACGGTGCTGGTGGGGGCGGCGTTCCGGGAGCTGGAGGTGGCCTGGGCGGCGGGGATCGCGGCCATGGTGCGGGCTGGGGCTCGGGTGATCATCGATGAGGTGTTGCTCGGCGGGGGTGAGGGGCAGCGGCGGTGGGGGGCGGCGCTGGCTGGGCTTGAGGTGTTGTGGGTGGGGGTGCGGTGTCCGGCTGAGGTGGCGGCGGGGCGGGAACTGGCGCGCGGGGACCGGATCACCGGGATGGCGGCGGGGCAGGCCGAGCTGGTGCACGTCGGGATGCGTTATGACGTGGAGGTCAGCACCGTGGGGGTGGAGTCGGTGGAGTGTGCGCGGGTCATCGCGGCTCGGGTGGATGGCTAGGCATATGCCTGCCTCTTCGGGCGGGTCAGGCGGCGGATCCCCTTTCTAGACTGGACATTCCGCCGTGGCTGCCGGGCCGGCGGGGTGGGAGGCCGAGGGGATGCGGCGCGGTGTGGTTCTGGCGACCATCGGGCTGGTGGCCAGTGTGCTGGGGATTCTGGGGTTCTTCGGGGTGCGTAGCTATCAGGACCTCTCGCCTGGGCCGAGCAGCACCCGGTCCACCGCGGTCCGGACGAGCGCCGTTGATCCGGACGCGGGGCGGTGGCAGGTGGTGCGGCGGGCCGACGACGCCTGTGCGGTGGCCACCCGGCGCAGCAAGGAGCTCAGCGCGCTGACCGGGGCGAAGCGGTTCCTCGCGTGGGTGCGCAAGGTGGCGGAGCTGCGGGCCTTGTTGCTCAAGCAGTGGAAGTCGGTGTCCGCGCGGTCGGCGGCGGTGCCGGAGTCCTTCGTGGCGGAAGTGCACAAGCTGCTCAGGGACGTGGAGATGGCGAACTGGTGGTGGGGAGAGGTCGTCCGGCACTCCGCGGCGAATTCCTGGGATCGGGCTCGGACCGTGTTCGCGGAGTATCGGCGGTTTGACGACTCGGCGGTGGATCGGGCCAACAAGCTCGGATTCAGCGTGTGCAACTATCCCTGGCCGCGGCCGATCGGCTGGTGAGCGTT
Organism: Crossiella sp. NPDC003009; assembly: GCF_053591555.1. NCBI lineage: Bacteria > Bacillati > Actinomycetota > Actinomycetes > Pseudonocardiales > Pseudonocardiaceae > Crossiella > Crossiella sp. NPDC003009. The sequence continues at coordinate 94,773 of NZ_JBSFUA010000009.1, forward strand.
CACCGCTGAATTTCCTTAAGCAAATGGACTCCCGGCTGTCCTGGAGTCGGTGGAATGTCAGGGGTGGGCGATAGGCTTCTGGTAGTTCGGCTGGCACGGAAGATGCAGGTCAGAGCTACTGGAGGTGTGGATGACGGCAGCGGAGGCACTGGTGCCCCAGGTCAAGATCGGGGCGATCATCGACTTCGTGGTCAGTGGTCCGGGTTTGCAGACCAGGACGGTGGAGAACATTCGTCGTATGTATCTCGACGAGGCGGCTCGGCCGTGGTTCTACTACGAGCCGATCGTCAACGGGATAAAGCGCGCACTGGCCAGCGATGAACCGGGGGAAGTGCTGGAATCAGTGGTGAACCGGATTGACGATCCGGCCAAGCACGCGCATTTTCGGGAACTACAGGGGGGATTTCTGACATGGTTGGCCAAGGCACGACCAGCGGTGGTACCGGTCGGCGGCGCGGTCTGGCGGGGGGCCGACGGCGAGGTTGGGATCAGTCCGCACCTCGGGCTCACGCTCGGGACTGACCCGCGCCCGCACGCGGTGCTGCTCTACCTGAAGAAGCCGGAGCTGACCCAGGCCGCGGCCAACATCCCGCTGTGGATGGTCGAGCGGCAACTGCCGGACATCCTGCCCGGGGGGCGGGCGGCCATCCTGGACGTGCGCCGGGGCAAGCTGTTCCGGTTGCGCGCCAACTCCTCCCCGAAGCGGCTGGACGCCTCGGTGGCCGGGGCGCTGGCCAACTTCAGCACCATCTGGCAGGCCATCGCCTAGCCGTCGCGCGGTGCCGGGGTCCTTCCACCGAGCCCACCCCAGCGGGCTCGGCGGACCCGCCGCACCCCGGGTGCCCGCGGCAAAAGTCGCGTACCCCTACGGATGTTCCCCCGGATTGTCCGGCGACCTCGCACGCCCGGATGGTGCTGGCAGCGGCCGATTTCCCTGCCGTCCGCCACCACCCCCGCGGGAGGAACACCGTGAACATCACCCGGAGGGCGAGCCTGATCGCCCTGACGGTCACCGCGCTCGCCGTGCCCCTGCTACCCGGCCTCGCGCTGGCGCAGCAGGAGCCCGGCGGGCGTGCCGTGACCCCCACCGACCTCGCCGAAGTCCCGCCGGCTGATCCCGGCGCGCTGTCCATCGGCGGCAAACCGGTCTCGGTCAAGGACTTTCCGTTCATGATCGCCGGCCTGCGCGAGGGCGGGCCGCGGCCGCAGGGGCAGAGCTGCACCGGTTCGGTGATCGCCCCGCGCAAGATCCTCTCCGCCGCGCACTGCGCGGACGCCGCAGGGGAGAAGACCTTCCTGTACGGCCTGGACGACCTCAACCAGGGCACCGGTTTCCGCACCAAGGTGCTGGAGTACAAGAAGCACCCCAAGTACGTGAACTTCGACCAGGGCTACGACGTCGCGGTGGTCACCGTCGCCGACGACATCCCGGTGCCCGGCGGCGCCTACGCCAAGGTCGCCACCTCCGCCGACACCGGTCTCAACGCGCCCGGCAAGACCGGCGTCGGGCTCGGCTACGGCAAGAAGGACCACAACGACAACACCCGCAACGTCGAGCTGCACCGCTTCGAGCTGCCCATCGTCGAGGGCAGCAACTGCAACGGGGTGGGCGCCGGGTTCCGCGAGGCCACCATGATCTGCTCCGGCTACCCCGACGGCCGGATCACCATCCTGCAGGGCGACAGCGGCGGCCCGTTGCTGGTGGACGGCAAGGTGGTCGGCGTGGCCTCCTGGAGCCGCAGCGACTTCCGCTGGTACTCCGTCTACGGCCGGCTCAACAACGACATGGGCGACTGGGTGAAGCAGCAGCTGGACGGCGGCCAGGAGCCCCCGCCCGGCGACATCAAGCTCGCGCTCGCGCCCGGTAGCGGCAGCGCGCGGCCCGGCGGCTTCCTGCAGACGAAGATCACCGTCACCGGCGGCGGACAGACCACGCTGACCGCCAGCGGCGCGCCCTCGGGCACCAGCGTGCACTTCTCGCCGGCCACCGTCGCCTCCGGCGGCAGCTCCACCGCCTTCGTCTGGGTCGGCTTCAACACCCCGGCAGGCCACTACCCGATCAAGATCACTGGCACCTCCAACGGCAAGACCGGCAGCGCCGAGTTCGTCCTCACCGTGACCCGGTAGTCGGCGCTGTACCAGGTGGGACGGGGTTCGCGGCCCCGTCCCACCGCTTTTATTCAACGCCTGTTGACTTGCTCACCGCCTTCGCGCTACCTTTGCGGCAGTGCATTAGTTGCATGCACGCAAGGGTTTGGAGGATGTCATCAGCGCGACGGATCGGGATCGGCTGGTCGAGGAGCTGACGGTCATCCGGCGGGAGCTGATCGGCGAGATGCTGATCAACCTCAGCCGGAGCACCGGTGGCGCGGATCTGCAGCTGGTGCAGATCGCCACGCTGTTCACCCTTGACCGGGGGACCGAGCCGACCGTGCGCGAGCTGGCCGAGCGCATCGGCCGCTCGGTGTCGGCGACCAGCAGGCTGCTCGACCAGCTCGCCCAGCGCGGGCTGGTGCACCGCCGCGAGGACGAGACCGACCGCCGCGCCAAGCGGGTCGGCCTCACCCCGGCGGGTGCGGCGTTCCTGCTGAACTTCGCCCGCACCAGGGCCGAGGGCCAGCTGCGGCTGATGACCTACCTCTCCGAAACCGAGCAGCGCACCGTCCGCGAGGCGATGACGCTGCTGGCCGACGCGGCGAGGAGGCACGGGGATGAGCACAGGTGAGCCGCTGGTCCTGGACCTGCACGAGGTTCGGGCCGGGGCGGGGGAACTGGTCGGGGGCAAGGCCGCCAACCTGGGGGAGATGATCGGCGCGGAGCTACCGGTGCCGGAGGGGTTCGTGCTGACCACGCACGCCTACCGCGCGGTGGCCGACCCGCTGGACCTGACCGGTGCCGCCCAGGACCCGGCGGCCGCGCGGGAGCTGGTCCGGTCCGCGCCGGTGCCAGCCGACCTGGTGGAGCTGATCGCCACCGCCTACCGGCGGCTCGGTCAGGACGTGCCGGTCGCGGTGCGTTCCTCGGCCACCGCGGAGGACCTGCCCTTCGCCAGCTTCGCCGGGCAGCAGGACACCTACCTCAACGTGGTCGGCGCGCAGGCGCTGCTGGACGCGGTCCGCCGTTGCTGGGCCTCGCTGTGGACCGACCGCGCGGTCAGCTACCGGGAGAGCAACGGGATCGAGCACGCCACCGTGCGGCTCGCGGTGGTGGTGCAGCGGATGGTGGAGGCCGAGGTCGCCGGGGTGATGTTCACCGCCAACCCGGTCACCGGCCGCCGCGACGAGATGGTGGTGGACGCCAGTCCGGGGCTCGGCGAGGCGGTGGTCTCCGGCTCGGTGAACCCGGACCACTTCGTGCTGGACGGCCACACCGGCGCGGTCAGGCAGACCAGGCTCGGCGACAAGCTGGTGGTCATCCGCGGCAAAGTCGGTGGCGGTACCGAGGAGCACACCCGGGGACTCCCTGATGACCAGGCATGTCTGTCCCCGGGACAGCTGCGCGACCTGGTGACCCTGGGACGCCGGGTGCAGCAGCACTACGGCGCGCCGCAGGACACCGAATGGGCCATCGACGCGCACGGCACGCTCTGGCTCACCCAGGCCAGGCCGATCACCACGCTGTTCCCGTTGCCGCGCACCGACAAGCCGGGGCTGCGGGTGTACTTCAACGGCAGCGTGGCGCAGGGCGTGTACCGGCCGCTCACCCCGGCCGGGGTGGCCGGGCTGCGGCTGGCCACCGGCGGGATCGCGGCTGCCGTGGGCTTCCGCGTGCCGGATCCGAAGGCGGGGCCGCCGCTGCTGGCCGAGTCCGCGGGCCGGTTGTTCTTCGATGTCACCCCGGTGGTGCGCAGCACGGTCGGCCGCAAGATCATGCCCAACGTGCTGGACCTGATGGAGGCCCGCTCCGCGCAGGTGATGCGCGGCCTGTTCGCCGACGAGCGGCTCAGTGTCACCCAGCGCTCGCCGTGGCGGTTCCTACGGGTGCTGGCCAGGATCGCCCGGCGCACGCACGCGCCGGCCGCCATCCTCGGCGCGCTGCGCGATCCGGCGAAGGCCAGGGACCGGGCGCACCGGACCGCGGCCGAGATCGAGCGCCTGCTCACCGTCTCCGACAAGCTCACCCACACCCAGCGGCTGGCCTTCGTCGAGTCGGCCATGCCGGAGATCACCGGACCCAGGGTGGCCCGGATCATGCCGCTGGTGCCCACCGGGTTCGTACTCACCGCGCTGGCCGGGAAGCTGCTCGGCGCGGACGGCGAGCAGGACGAGCTGCGGGTGGTGCTGCGCGGCATCCCGCACAACCCGACCACCGAGATGGACCTGGACCTGTGGCGGCTGGCCACGGCCATCCGCGCCGACCGGGCGGCCGCCCGCGAACTGCTGGACACGCCACGGGAGGAGTTGCTGGCCCGCCACCGGGACGGCTCGCTCTCCCCAGTCATCCACAGTGGACTGACCGAGTTTCTCGGTCGGTACGGGCACCGCGCGGTCGCCGAGATCGACCTCGGTGTGCCGCGCTGGTCGGAGGACCCGACGCACGTGCTCGGCGTGCTGGCCAACTACCTGCGCGCCGAACACCCCGGGCTGGCCGCGGACGCCCAGTTCGCCCGCTCGGTCACCGAGGCCGAGGCCAAGCTGGCCGAGCTGGTCGCCAGGGTCGGCAGGCGCAGCCGGATCCGGGGACGGCTGCTGCGGTTCACCCTGGATCGCGTCCGGGGGATCGCCGGGCTGCGCGAGCTGCCCAAGTACCTGCTGGTGCTCACGTTGGCCCGGATGCGCGCGCAGCTGCTGGTGCTGGGCGAGGAGCTGGCCGGCCGCGGGCTGCTGGCGGCCGCCGAGGACGTGTTCTTCCTGGACACCAAGGAGGTCCGGGCCGCGCTGGGCGGCGCTGACCACCGCGAGCTGGTCCGCGAGCGGCGGGCCGGGCACGAGCGGGAGCTGCGACGCAAGCACCTGCCCAGGGTGCTGCTCTCCGACGGCGCGGAACCCGAGGCGGAGGCGCTGGCCAACGCCGAGCAGGTCGAGGGCGCGCTCACCGGCACCGCGGCCTCGGCCGGGTCGGTCACCGGCATCGCCAGGGTGGTGCTGGACCCGACCGGCGCGCACCTGGAACCCGGCGAGATCCTCATCGCGCCCTCCACCGACCCCGGCTGGACCCCGCTGTTCCTCACCGCGGGCGGCCTGGTGATGGAGATGGGCGGGCCCAACTCGCACGGCGCGGTGGTCGCCCGCGAGTACGGCATCCCGGCCGTGGTGGGGGTGTCCGGGGCGACCGCCCGGATCAGCTCCGGCCAGCGGATCACGGTGAACGGCTCCAGCGGCCAGGTCACCCTCGACGAGATGTGATCTGGACCTCACTGGAGAACCGGCCGGGCGCCCGGGACGAACGCCCGGTATGCCCCCAACTGCACGGGTGCGGGAGTGGCCGGTCCGAACTCCCCGCGCACTGGTGGTCCTGTTGCACGGCGGCCGTGAGCACAGCCACGGCCGCCCGCACCGGGGCCGCCTGACCTACCTGCGGATGCTGCCCTTCGCCAAGGAGCTGCACCGCGCGGGCGAGCGGCACGGCCTGCTGGTCTGGCTGCTGCGCTACCGCTTCCGCGGCTGGAACGCCCCCGAGCTGGACGCCGTCGCGGACGCCCGCTGGGCGCTCGCCCAGGCGCGGCAACGGCATCCGGGACTGCCGGTGGTGCTCGTCGGCCACTCCATGGGCGGCCGGGCCGCGCTGCGGGTGGCCGACGATCCCGCGGTGCGCGGGGTCGCGGCGCTCGCGCCCTGGCTGCCGGCCGGTGAGCCGGTGGCCGACCTCGCCGGCACCTCGGTGCTCATCGCGCACGGGGACCGGGAGCGGTGGACCGACCCGGGGCTGTCCTTCGAGTACGCGGTGCGGGCCAGGGACCGGGCGGAGCGGGTCTGCCGGTTCGACGTGCACGGCGACAACCACGCCATGCTGCGCCGCGCGGCCGAGTGGACCGCACTGGTGCGCCGGTTCGTCTTCGGCGTCCTGGGGATCGGTCCCTGGGACAGCGAACTGGCCAGGGCGTTCGCCCTGCCCGCGCCGGACGGGCTGCGCGTGCCACTGGCGGGGGTGCGGGCATGACCCGGGCCAGTGTCGCCGTGATCGGCGCGGGCGTGGCCGGGCTGACCGCCGCCTACCTGCTGCAACGCCGTTACGAGGTCACCCTGTTCGAGAAGGAGGACCGGCTCGGCGGGCACGCGCACACCCACGACCTGCCCACCCCTGACGGCAGGCTGGCCGCGGTGGACAGCGGGTTCATCGTGCACAACGAGCGGACCTACCCGAACCTGCTGCGGCTGTTCCGCGAGCTGGACGTGGCCACCCAGGGCTCGGAGATGTCGATGAGCGTCTCCTGCGCGGGCTGCGGGCTGGAGTACGCGGGCGCGCGGCGGCTGCCCGGCCTGTTCGCCCAGCCCGGCAACCTGGGCAACCCGCGCTACCTGCGGATGCTGGCCGAGGTCAAGCGCTTCCACCGGCACGCGCGCCGGCTGCTGACCGATGAGGACACCTGGGACGTCACCCTGGGCGCGTTCCTGGCCATCGGCGGCTACTCGCGCTACTTCGTCGAGCACTTCATGCTGCCGGTGGTCTCCGCGGTCTGGTCGGCGGGGCCGGAGCTCAGCCGCCAGTACCCGGCCCGCTACCTGTTCGAGTTCCTGCGCAACCACGGCCTGCTCTCCGTCGGCGGCAGCCACCAGTGGCGCACCGTGACCGGCGGGTCGCGGTCCTATGTGGAGCGTGCGGCGAAGAACCTGGCCGCGGTGCGCACCACCACCCCGGTGCGCGCGGTGCACCGAGGCCCGGACGGCGTGCTGGTCCGGGACGCCGACGACGAGCTGCACCCCTTCGACCGGGTGGTGCTGGCCACCCACGCCGACCAGGCGCTGGCCCTGCTGGCCGAACCGAGCCCGGCCGAGCGGGTGGTGCTGGGCGCGTTCCGCTACTCCCGCAACGAGACCTGGCTGCACACCGACCCCGGCGTGCTGCCGCGCAGGGCTGGCGCCAGGGCGGCCTGGAACCTCCGCAAGCCCTCCTGCTCACCCGACGGCGGCCCGGTGCTGGTCAGCTACCACATGAACCGGCTGATGCGGCTGGCCGAACCGCTGGACTACCTGGTCACGCTCAACGCCACCGAGGCCGTCCCCGAGCACGCGGTGCTGGCGAAGATGGTCTACGAGCACCCGGTCTACACGCCGGAGTCCGTTGCGGCGCAACAACGTTTGCCTGAGCTGAACACCGGGGTGAGCGGGTTCGCCGGGGCCTACCACGGCTGGGGCTTCCACGAGGACGGCTGCGCCGCGGGAGTGCGGGCCGCGCTGGCGCTGGGCGTGCGCTGGTGACCGCGCTCTACGACGCCGAGGTGGTGCACGTGCGGCGGGAACGGGTGCACCGGGTGTTGCGGCACAAGGTGTACCTGTGGCTGGTCGACCTGGACGAGCTGCCCCGGCTGCCCTGGTGGCTGCGGCCGTTCGCCCGGTTCGAGGCCCGCGACCACCTGGGCTCACCCGCGCGGACGATCAGGGCCAATGTGACCGATTTCCTGGCCGGGCGCGGAATAGACCTGCGCGGCGGCCGGGTTGTGATGATGGCGAACGCACGACTGCTCGGGCACGTGTTCAACCCGATCAGCGTTTTCTGGTGCCACCGCGAGGACGGTGCGCTGGAGTGCGTGCTGGCCGAGGTGCACAACACCTACGGCGAACGACACTGCTACGTGCTGCACCCCGACGAGGACGGACGGGTTCAGGTGGACAAGGACTTCTACGTCTCCCCGTTCCTGCCCGTGGCCGGCCGCTACCAGATGCGGATCAGCCGACCAGAGGAGCGGGTGGCGGTCACGATCACCTTGCGCCAGCAGGGGAAACCCCCGTTCGTGGCAACCTTGCGCGGCCGGCGGCGCCCGGTCACCCCCGGTGTGCTGCTCGGTCTGCTGCTGCGGCGACCGCTGCTCACCTATCGAGTGAGCGCGTTGATCCGGTGGCACGGCATAGCGCTGTGGCTGCGCCGGGTACCCGTGGTCCGCCGGCTCGCGCACGTTCCTCAGGAGGGCATCCAGTGACGACACTATCCGCTGGTCCTGACGCGCAGGCCGGGCTCGGGCGCCTGGCGGCGGACCGCTGGCCCGGACTGGCCACCGCGCCGGAGTCCCCGCTGCGCGCGTGGGTGGCCGAACGCCTGTTCCGGCACGCGGTGCGCGAGCTGCCGGTGCGGGTGCTGCTGGCAGGCGGCGAGCGCCTCGGCGCGGGCGGCCCGGCCGCCCCGGTCATGCGCGTGCTGCGGCCGAGGGACTTCTTCCACCGGCTCGGCGCGGACGCCAAGATCGGCTTCGGCGAGTCCTACATGGCCGGCGACTGGAGCGCCTCGGAGCTGGCCGACCTGCTCACCCCGTTCGCCGCCCGGATGGCCCGGCTGGTCCCGCGCCCGCTGCAGGTGCTGCGGCGCTGGGTGGACCGTGCCCAGCCCAGCGCGGAGAAGAACACCGTGGACGGTGCCCGGAAGAATATTCACCGGCACTACGACCTGTCGAACGAGCTGTTCAGCCTGTTCCTGGACCCCAGCATGACCTACTCCTCCGCCTGGTTCGCCGGCGAAGAGGACCTGGAACGGGCCCAGCTGCGCAAGATCGACGGCATCCTGGACTACGCCGGGGCCGGGCCGGGCACCCGGCTGCTGGAGATCGGCACCGGCTGGGGCGCGCTGGCCATCCGGGCCGCCCGGCGCGGCGCCCAGGTCACCTCGCTGACCATCTCACCGGAGCAGCAGCGGCTGGCCGAGCAGCGCATCGCCGAAGCCGGGCTGAGCGAGCGGATCACCGTGCGGCTGCAGGACTACCGGGAGGCCGAGGGCGGCTACGACGCGGTGGTCAGCGTGGAGATGATCGAGGCGGTCGGCCGGGAGTACTGGCCGGTGTACTTCCGCACGCTGAGCAGGCTGACCCGGCCCGGCGGACGGGTGGCGATCCAGGCGATCACCATGCCGCACGAGCGGATGCTGGCCACCAGCGACAGCTACACCTGGATCCACAAGTACATCTTCCCCGGCGGCCTCCTCCCGTCCCTGGAGTCCATCGGGCGCAACGTGCGCGAGGACACCGAGCTGACCGGCGCCGGCCGCAGACCGCTGGGCCCGCACTACGCGCGGACCCTGCGGCTGTGGCGGGAACGGTTCCTGGCGAACTGGCCGCGGATCGAGCAGCTCGGCTTCGACCACACGTTCCGCCGGATGTGGGAGTTCTACCTGGCCTACTCCGAGGCCGGGTTCCGCTCCGGCTACCTCAACGTGTGGCAGATCGCCCTGTCCCGCAAGGGTTAGGACTGGGTGTGCGCGCGGACGGCGGCCAGTGCCTCGTCCGCGTGCACGTTCATCCGCAGCTCGCTCTTGATCACCTTGAGCACCCTGCGGTCGGTGCCGATGACGAAGGTGTGCCGCTTGACCGCGAGCGGGCCGAACCGCCGGGCCACGCCGAACTGCTTGGCCACGGTCCGGTCCACATCGGAGAGCAGCGGGTAGTCGAAGGCGTTGGTCTCGGCGAACTTCCGCTGCTTGTCCACCGGGTCCGCGCTGATCCCGACCCGGTGCGCGCCGACGGCGGCGAACTCGGCGCCCAGGTCGCGGAAGTGGCAGCTCTCCGCGGTGCAGCCCGAGGTCATCGCGGCCGGGTAGAAGAACAGCACCACCGGCCCCTCGGCCAGCAGCCCGCTGAGCGTGCGGGGCTTGCCGTCCTGGTCGGGCAGCTCGAAGTCGTCGACGAGGTCTCCGGCGTCCATGGGGTTCCTTCCTCAGACCTTCTTGGGCGGCAACGGGAAGAACCCGCTGGTCCGCCGCACGTAGTCACGGTATCCCGGCCGGGAGTCCAGCAGGTGCCGCTCCAGCAGCGCCTTGCCGGTCCGCTTGGTCAGAACGTAGGTCATCAGCAGCGGGGACAGCACGGTGGCCGCCCCGAGCCAGCTGTGGCAAGTGAGCAGGTACAGCCCCCACCAGACCGCGGCGTCGCCGAAGTAGTTGGGGTGCCTGGTGAACCGCCACAACCCGCGGTCCATGACCCGGCCCTGGTTGGCCGGATCGGCCTTGAACCGGGCCAGCTGCCGGTCGCCGACGGCCTCGAAGCCGAACCCGACCAGCCAGACCAGCACACCGAGCACGGTCAGCGGCACCAGCTCGGGCCGGACGTACTGGGCGGCCTGCACCGGCAGCGAGACGAACCACAGCACCACGCCCTGCGGCAGGTAGACCCGGGTCGCCAGGTGCGCCAACGGGTTCCCGGTGGCCCTGGCCATCAGCTCGACGTAGCGCTTGTCCTCGGGCTGGCCCAGGTTGCGGCGCAGGATGTGCCAGGCCAGCCGCAGCCCCCACAGCACGGTCAGCCCGGTGACCAGCACCCGCTGCCACAGCACGCCCTGCCCGGCCGAGAGCGCGAAGCTCACCAGAGCGACCGCCGCGAACCCCGCGCCCCAGAACGAGTCGATGATGTCGTACCGCCGCCGGGCCACCGAGACGGCGAAGGTGGCCGAGAGCAGGAGGACCAGAACGCCAAGGGAGACCAGCAGGTTGAGCGCGAACGGGCTCATCCGGCGATCCCCGCGGCGAGCAGCTGCTCCCGGGTGTCCGGCATGCCGCTGGTCCCGGCCGCGCTGGGCCGGACCGCGAGGATCTGGTCCACACCCATCCGGTTCTCCGCGAAGGCCAGCGCCCCGCCCGCCAGGTAGAGCCGCCACACCCGGGCCTGGCCGAGACCGACCAGCCGGACGAACTCGTCCCAGCGCCGCTCCAGGGTGTCCGCCCAGGCGAGCACCGAACGCACGTAGTGCTCGCGCAGCGCCTGCACGTCCCGCACCTCAAAACCGGCCTGCGCCAAGGCGTCCACGGTCTGGCCGACCGGCCGCATGGTCATGTCCGGCGCCACGTAGCGCTCGATGAAGGCCCCGCCACCGGGCGCCACCGCACCGCGCGACATCTGCTGCAACAACAGGCGCCCCTCGGGCCGGGTCATCCGGAACAGCGTCGCGGCGTAGGTGGCGTAGTTGACCGCGCCCACGTGCTCGCCCATCTCGATCGAGGCCACCGCGTCGAAAGGCTCACCGGACAGCTCCCGGTAGTCCCGCACCCGCACCTCGACCAGCCCACCCAGCTCCCGCTCGGCGATCCGCCCCCGCACAAACTCACCCTGCCGCGCCGACAACGTGATCCCGGTGGCCCGCACCCCGTAGTGCTCGGCCGCGAACAGAATCAGCGACCCCCACCCGCACCCGACGTCCAACAGCCGCATTCCCGGCCGCAGCCCCAGTTTCCGGCAGACCAGGTCGAGCTTGTCCCGCTGCGCGTCGGCATGGGAGTAGGTGGCGTCGCCTGAGGTCCAGTACCCGCAGGAGTAGGCCAGGTGTGGGTCCAGCAACGCCTGGTAGAACTCGTTCCCCAGGTCGTAGTGGTGCGCCACCGCCGCCCGGTCCCGCCTCCTGGTGTGCACCCGGCCCCGCAGCCGAGCTTCCTCCGCAGGCGGTTCCGGCCGCCATCCCAGCACGCCCAGCCGGGCTGCTACCAGCGCCGCCCGGCTCCGTTGCCGCAAGCTGACCCGCACCCGCCCGTGCTCCCGCTCTCGCACCCAGGCCCATGCCCGTTGCAAGCCGTCGTAGAGATCGCCTTCGACGTCGATCTCGCCAGCTACGAACGCCCGCGCGAAGCCCAGCTCAGACGGGTCCCACACCAGTCGCCGCAACCCCACCGGTGACCGCAACACCACTACCGGTCCGTCGGGTGGGCCGGTTTCGCTGCCGTCCCATGCTCGGATGCGGACGGGTGACTCCGCTCTCAGGGCATCCGCCAGCAGATTGCCCAGGGTTGTTGCCACGTCCGTCATCGCTACCTCCGGTTGGAGTTCAGGGGGACCGGAAGGGGTTCGCGCGGGGCGGGGATTCGGATCGGCAGGTGTGGGCTGGATCACTTGCCGGGGGTGGGGTGGGTGTGCGTGGGTTCGCGTCCGGCGGGTCGTGCGGCGTTGGTAGGGTGATCCGCATCCCATCCCGGGTGCGGCGGACGTCGCTGGGGGCAGTAGCTCAGCTGGTCAGAGCAGCAGACTCATAATCTGTCAGGTCGTGGGTTCGAGCCCCACCTGCCCCACAGGTTTGAGCAGGGGGAACTTCACTTTCAAGATCGCGTAAGGCGATCTTTGTCCACGTTGCTGCGCGCGACTGGGAGTGGGCCTTCGTCAACGTCGCCAAGGTGGGCAGAAGCCGAGGCAACAAGCCCCTCGCGCCTGGCTTGCTGCGCCATGTGGCGCCCTTGCTGGCAGCTGGACTGCGCGGTGAGAGTGTTCGGGAGTGTCCTCAGTGGACTAACTTGCCACCTGTCTCAACGGTTTGAACAGCAGGAACACTGTTCTTGAAGATCATTCATCAGCTGGTCCTAGTATGCATTGGGCAGCGTGAACAAGAGCCTGTCCAATGGCCGAATCGTTTCGGCAAGGCGGTCCTTGAGCTGCTGATATCGCGCGCGCAGTGCGTCCACCTCGACGTCCTCCGGTAGTGGTATCAGGCCCGGTGGTAGCACCGCTTGAAGTTCGGTCAGACGGTCACGCGCGAGCACACGGGCCGCCTCGTACTCGGCTGGTGGGAGTTCCTGCAGTTCCTTGTGCAGGTAGTGCGAGCTTGTTGTGGCCACCAGTACGTACGCCCTCCAGCCTCGTGCGTCGGGTGCGTTCTTCGCCAAGGCGGTGACGGCTCGCGATGCCAGGGTTATGTCCGGTTCCAGTGACTGGGCACGAGCGGCGGCGGTGGCCACGAGCAGGCGCTGGAACGCGGCTTGCTGCCACCGTTCGATCTCGCGACGGCCGCGGGCGTCCCACACCTCCACAGCGGCCACGAATCCGGTCAGCGCAACGAGGTCACGGGCGCTCGGACCACCGCACTTGCCGTACAACCGGTGTCGGCTCTCCAGCATCACCAGCCACCAGGGCGTGTGTTTCGTCAGAAACACTGAGCGAGAGCGCACAAGGGAGCACCCAGGTGAGTGGAGCTTTGATCCATCGGTGTCACCCACGGCCAGGCGAAGCCAGCCGAACGTGGACGCCAATGCCCGATCGTGCTCGTCAGCCCAGTCCGGCAGAGTCGGCACCGGGGGGAGCAGCAGTTCTCCACCAGCGGTCGCGACGTCCTCGCGAACCGCCCTGACGAATGCGACGTCAGTCTCGCCGAGCAGCTCGTCAAGGTGCGCGGCGTCGCCGCTGCCCCGGTCGCGGCGAGAACGGACAGAGAGGCGGGCCGTCTCAAGCAGGCAGGCGGCTCGTGTGAAGCAGGCGGCGACGGTACCCGGAACACCGGGTTCCTGGCGCCAGTCAGTCGCCAGGATGTCCCGGAGCACGGGCACGGGAAGGTCCACCAAGAGAGGCCTCAGCTCGTCGGGCGACGCGTAGGGACCGAGCCCGCGAGCCTGTACATACACCTTGCTCAGGGCGTCGAGTTCCTCCGCGTCCTCATCGGCGTAGAAGTGGTCCTCGTCATACCTGTCTGGCAGGGCACGCCCGGGATCAGCCACAAGGCGATCCGCGCGGCGCCGGTCCCGCTCGTCGTGCCATGCCTGCTGGTCTGCGGCCTTCGACTCCAGCTCGGCACCAATGGTGGCCGCTCGATCCGCCCACTCCTCCCACGGACACTCAAGGTGCCGGGTGGGGATCTGCAGCTGTTCATCCCGGCCGGCAGGCTTGACGCCCCAGGCGTGCCGTGGTGGTTTCGGGCTGGGGGAGACAACTCGCACGGTCACCCTGCCGCCCCCGTCGACCGATACGACGCGGACCCGCGCCGCCAGAGGAGCGGCGTTGTGCGCCTTGTACGTCGGATATGCGTACTCGTACCCCACCTGCAGATCAGCCTGCCTCATGGATATCAGCGTCCCACGGGGCACTGACACCAAGCAGCGGAGCGGGCGACCGGTCATGCGCCCCGACTGCGATCCCGATGTTCACGGCTGCTCCGCGACGGTCGTCCGTGGCGGTCGGCCTCATCGTGCTGATGCCCCGGTGGGGCCTGTGTCGATTGCCCGCAGTGGCCCAAGTCGATTGAACCGTTGAGAGCGTTCCCTTGGGCAATCTCCACCCCCGGTGGATACCTTCCGCGAGCGTGTGGTTACATACCGACACCATTCTGATGAGTGGGCTCAAGGCTGCCCGCAACCGCCACGTTCGTGCCGGGAGCGCTGGGTCTGAGGTGCGAATCTAAGTATTAACAAGCTGCTCGATACCGCCTCTGGGTATCTGACTCCTGTCTGGACAACTAGGGCCAGCATGGAGAAGCTCCAGGGCCGGAGTTGACCAGTCGCCTTGCCGGCCCCATGTTCTGCTCTCTGGCAAGGTGATTACTTGTGCTGAACGTGCACAGGTTGGTTCTTGCTCCGCGGAAGTCGGGCACCCCATAGAAAGGGTGCTTTTCGTGATTGATGGCTTTCCCGCCACCAGAGTTCATGTTCCTCCGTTCCGTCCGTTCCAGGCGAACGACGGGGACCCTGGCGGTCCACTTGACGGTGAGGTTCCGCTTGGTCAGTTTCACCTCTTGAAGCCCAATCCGACTCTGGCTGTCGAGCGCAACGCGCCGGTTGAACAGGACGGGCGGCCGTTGAGTCGATTCGGTGCGCGACTGCGTTCCACCATCGCGTCGTTCCAGGAAACGGGCCTCGACGACGTGCCGCTCGGGCTGGTACGTGCCTTGGAATCGGCGTCGGTCGATGACGAGGAGAACATCCGACAGCTTGCTCAGCCACAGATGCTGCGCACTGGATCTGGCGTCATGCATGGTGCGCTGCTTCGAGTGCATACGCCGATGGTGGAGCCTTCCTTGATCAACGGGAGAACGCTGGCCAGTCTGCGTGCCGAGCTTGCGGTGGCAGGCAAGTCCGCGGTGTCGAAGGCGGCCGACTGTTCTGGACTGTGCCTGCCGAAGATGGTTGTTGAATCCGCGGCTCAAGTTTTGCATCAGGCGGACAAAGCACGGCTCCAGCTGGGTTTGCACCGATATGCGGTTGAGGATCGCGAGTTCATCGACGACGTGATCGTCAAGGGGATCAAGGAACCTCCGGTCGTCGTGCCGTTCCTCTTCGATGCCGGTGACGAGGGTTCTGGCTGGGTATTGCAGGCGGTTGACGGGGCTCGCCGCACCAGTGCTTCGCAACAGGTCCTGAGCCAGTTGACCGGTAGGAACACCCGGCTTGCACTCGCACACTGGGCGAACGGTAAGGGTGGTTTCACTATCCGCGACATGACGGCCGCGGATGTGGCAAAGGTCCGAGAGCTTCTCGCGTTTGAGGACAGTTGGCTCAAATCGCTCTTCCCAAATGCCTGCGGCAACTCGGAGCAGGACAAGCGCAGGGTCCAGGAGTGGTATGACACTGTCGCCAGCCGGTCCTCACTGATTCGTTCCGTGCACCGTGTTCGGAGCTACTACGCCTTCGTCGTCCTGTACGTTCAGCCCTTCCCATCCGTGAAGAAGGCAAATCCTGCCTGGCATGTCGTTCAGGACTCGGTTCGCCAGCGGCACATGCCGAAGGCTGCTCCCAAGCAGTGGGAACTTCAGGACGTCTGGGCACTTTATGCGCTCGAGGTCATCGACGGTCTTATGGAGGTCGGTTCCTTCACTGAGATCCAGCGGAACGTCTTGTTGAACCCGTCTGCGGTGAGCTTGGGTGACGCACTGCCCACGCACCACGCTCGCCCCTACCGCAACAAACTCGTTGCGATCGCTGACATGGCGGCCAAGATCTGCGGTGCGGGCTCGCTCGCGATTGCCAACATGGTGCTGAGTAACAACCAGGAACGGAAGACCACACAAACTCGGGGGCAGATCGTCGGTGCTCATGCGCGGTTGATGTTGCAGAGGCAGAACGAGGCGGTAGGGGCCTCGATTGCCTCAACGATCACCAGCATGTGCAGGGACAGGGCCTTCTATCAGACCGATGAACACCCACTGCGGGTCAAGTGGTTCGACGTCATCCACAAGGACCCTGACGAGCTTCTCGAACGAGCCCTTGCCGAACTGGTCACCAGATACAACCTGGAGCCGCAGAAGGTCCAAGCCGTCGGCGGGTTCGGTCCACATCAACGGGCACTGGGTTTCCTCGGTGGTCTTGCGCTGGCTGTGAATCCGGTGCTCATCGGCAAGGACGAGCACCTGACCAGAACCGGCCGCGGCGGTCGGGGGAGACGGTCGAGCGATATCGGTCGTCATGATCCGGGTGTGCTCTTGCGGAACATGATGTCCAAGCACGATGGCCTCGCCTATCTTCGGCAACTCCTCGCCGCGACCACGGCTGAACATTGTTCCACCTCGTTCGATCACGATGGTGAAGAGATCACTGAGACCTACCTCAGAACCCGATTTCTGCCGAAGCTCAACAGTGATAGCGAGTCCAAAGGTGCGACGGCGGAGTCTCAGCCAGCGGAGGCGGACCCTGTCGAAATGTGGCGCAGTTTGACAACCAATCTTGAAATCCAAGTCGACGAACTCGCGCAACTAGTCACAGTGATGCGCAATCATCAGCTCGACGGGGACGAGGTGGGAATAGCCTACGAGCAGTTGGGGCTGGGGCCAGAGACTGTCGATTCCCTGAAGCCTCTGCTCAGTTCGGTCTCCGAGTTCCTCGCTGAGGCTGGTGCTTTCGGGCGGATTGCGCACAAGAGGCTCGTCCGGGGGGCCGACGTCTTCGTGGGGGGACGATGACGCAATCGTATCTGTCGTCGCTCTACATCGAGGAGGCGTCGCTGGTGGCGGTGCGGCCTGACGGTATGGTCGATGAAGAGTGGGAGGCGTTGTCTCTGCAGCTTGTTGAGCAGGGGTTTCTAGCCAGCAGGACCGATTTTCGCTCCTCGTTGCGAGACGCGACCAGGTTTGTTGACGTGCTGCGGGACTCAACGGTAGGACAGGTCGAGTGGAACATGACCAGCGCTGCGGCGGAGACGGTGCGTGCTCGTCGAAAACTCACCGACGACTTGGCTCGGGTACTTCACACGTCCATTGAGTCACAGCAACAGTGGCCGGGCGACCTTGACGAGCCAAGTCAGTTCGGATTTCGCCGGACGTTGACGGAACCACAGCGCGGAGACGTGGCCCGGCTGCTGTACATGGGGCACGGCGGAAACTTCAGTGTGCCTGGCAGTGGCAAGACCACAGTCGCCTACTGCGTGTGGGCAGCCGAGCGGGCACGGGACGAGGTTGACGCGCTCCTGGTGGTGTGCCCGGTGTCGGCGTTCGAGGCGTGGCAAGAGGAGGCCACGCAGTGCTTCGCGGTCAAGGTACGGCCGAGCGTGCATGTAATGCCGGGACCAGTACCGCATGACGCGGATGTCGTGGTCCTGAGTTATCCGCGCCTGGCCCGCAACAGGGATCTCGCCGAGCTGGATGGCTGGTTGTCCACCCGTCGAGTGATGCTGGTGTTCGACGAAAGCCATCGCGTCAAAGCAGGGCCCGCAGGAGTCTGGGGCAGTGCGGCGATCTGGTTGGCCGGCCGCTGCGCACGGCGATACGTCATGAGTGGAACGCCGATGCCCAACTCGCTGGATGACATCTCGGTTCAACTGGGCCTGTGCTGGCCGGGGTACGGTGCCGAGTTCGCGTCAGGGGCGTTGGCACGAGACAGGCAGAAGATCTTCGTGCGGACTACGAAGGATCAGTTGCACCTGCCTGAGCTCGTTACCCGGGTGGAACGGGTGCCACTGGATCGCGATCACCGCCAGGTTTACGACTCTCTGGCTGGCCACGCCATGGACCTCCTGACGGATCGGGCGCTGGCTGCCAGTGTGAAGGACATCGGTGCGGCGTTGATGCGGCTGATTGTCAGTGCGACAAATCCGGCCGCCATCCTGGACGTTGGGCGGGAGCTCCAAGTCCCAACCACTGTGGGCGGCATCCCGCTGGATGAAGTCGTCCGTAACGCCGCTGCGGTGTTGCGTCCGGCCAAACTGGTGCGGGCCGCGCAACTCGTAGAGCAGAACGTGGCGCTCGGTCGGAAGACGCTGGTGTGGTCTGCCTTCGTGGCCAATGTGAAGGCGGTGGCCGAGTTGCTGGCTGTCTATCAGCCTGCGGTGATCACCGGCAGGACACCGGTCGAGGACGAACGGGCTACAAGCGATCGAGTGCGCGAACTGAGGCGTTTTCGCAATGACCCGGACTGCAAGGTACTGGTCGCCACCCCGCAGACTATGGGTGAGGGAATCAGCCTCCATCGAACCTGTACAGACCAGATCCACTTGGACAGAACTTTCAACGCAGGTATTTACCTGCAAAGTCTGGACCGGACACATCGACTTGGCATGGCGGCCGACGCAAAACCCACTGTCACCGTGTTGCTTGCAGAGGACACCATTGACTTGGTGGTGCACGAGTCGCTCAGCACGAAGATCACGCGCATGTCCAACGTGTTGCAAGATCCGACGTTGGCACGGATGCAGTTGCCGGACTTCGACGAGAGCCTGAGCCTGGGTGATCTGCTTCTCGATGGGATTTCTTCAGCCCAGGAACTCCGTAGCTTGTTGATGCGGGTTCGAGGGGCCTGAACATTCTCTGGCGGGGTCGACACGTCGATCCCGCCAGAGCTCAGTGGATCGTGGCCGGGCGAAGCTGGGCGGCGATGGTGGCGAGGAGTTCGTAGGAGCGGCGGCGGTCTGTGTGGTGGTAGACCGGCGTGGTCGCCATGAGTTCCGTGGTGCCGGTGGCGTCGAGGATCTGTTGCAAGCGTTCCGCCACCGTTTCCGGGCTGCCGACCAGGACGTTGCCTGAGCGAGACGCGATGACGGCTCGGTCTGACTCTGTGTACGGGTATTCGGCCGCGGTCTCGGGGCTGGGGAGTTGGATTCGGGTGCCGTGGTGGCGGCTGAGGACTTTGAGGCGGGTGGAGCCTGCCAGCCATTCGGCGTGGGTGTCGGTTTCGGCGGTGATGACCGAGACGCTGATCAGGGTGGTGGGGGCCGGGGTTTGGGGGGTGGGGCGGAAGGTGGCGCGGTAGTGGTGGAGGGCTTCCGCGGCGGCTGGGGGGTTGAGGTGGTGGGCGTAGGCGTAGGGGAGGCCGAGGGTGGCGGCCAGGGCGGCGCTGGTGGTTGAGGAGCCCAGGAGCCAGATGGGTGGGGTGTCGCCGCCTCGGGCGGGGATTGCCTTGGTTTCTGGGTGGTGCAGGTGGTGGTGGAGTTCTTCCAGTTGGGTGCGGAAGGGGGTGGCGGTGTCGGGGCGGACGGCTGCTACCGCGGATTTGGGGCCGCCGGGGGCTCGGCCGATGCCAAGGTCGATGCGGTTGGGGTGCAGGGCGGTGAGGGTGGCGAACTGTTCGGCGACCACTACCGGGGGGTGGTTGGGGAGGAGGACCGCGCCGGAGCCCAGGCGGAGGTTCGCCGTGGTGGTGGCCAGGTGGGCGATGAGGACCGCTGGGGCGGAGCTGGCTACGCCGCGCATGCCGTGGTGTTCGGGGACCCAGTAGCGGTGGTAGCCCAGGGTGTCGGTGAGGCGGGCCAAGTCCACCGTGTTGAGCAGGGCCTGTCTGGGGGTGGCGCCTTGGACTATGGGGGAAGTGTCCAGAACGGACAGGCGGACTGGGTGCGCGGCCACGGGCGACAGGGTTTCATGGCCGGTCGCATTACGCTGGCGTGGTGCGCACGATTTGTGTGATTACCGCGGTGTACCGGCCTGAGCCCGCGCACCTGCTGGCGGCTTGGGAGTCGTTGCGGGGGCAGGAGGTGCCCGCTGGGTGGCGGTGGCGGTGGCTGGTTCAGGAGGATGGGCGTACTGGGGTTGCCGCCGAGTTGTTGCCCGCTGATGAGCGGATCTGCTTTGGGGACGGTCGGCCGGGTGGGGTGGCGATCACGCGGAACCTGGCGTTGGCGCGGGCTGACGGCGAGCTGGTGAAGAACCTGGACCAGGACGATGTGCTGACGCCGGGGGTGCTGGCTCGGGACATCGCGGCGGTGACCGGGCAGGACGGGGTGTGGTGGACGACCTCGCGGGCGCTGGACCTGTTGCCGGACGGGGAGCTGGTGGGCTTCCCCGGGGATCCGGAGCGGGGGCGGCTGGCACCCGGGGTGGTGCTGGATCACTGGCGGGACAACGGGTTTCGGTTGCCGGTGCATCCGACGACCTTGTGCATCCGGCGTGATCTCGCGGTGCTGCTGGGTGGGTGGATGGCGGTGCCGGGCAGTGACGACACCGGGTTGCTGCTCGCGGCGAGCGTGCTCAGCACCGGGTTCTTCGAGTCGGCGGTGGGGTTGCACTACCGGAAGTGGCCGGGGCAGGGGTCGGCGGCGGGGAGTGCGCACTACGAGGCAGTGGAGTGGGCGGCGCGGATGAAGCTGATGGGGGAGCGGGCGGATGCGTTGCGGGGGCTGGGGTTGCGGCTCTAGCTGATCGCTTTGAGGGCGGTCAGGAGGTTGGCGGTGGACTGGTGCCAGTCCATGGTCGCGGTGGTGGTCAGGCCCGCGGTGGACAGGCGGGTGCGCAGGGGCTCGTCGTCCAGTAGCTGGCGGATGGCGTTGGCCATCGCGGTGGGGTTGCCGACCTCGACGAGCAGGGCGTTCTTGTTGTGCTGGCAGAAGTCTTCTACGCCGCCGTTGCGGGTGGTGACCACGGCCGTGCCGCAGGCCATCGCCTCCGCGGCGGGGAAGCCCCAGCCCTCGGTGGTCGAGCTGCACAGGAAGACGGCGCTGGGGCGGTAGACCTGGGCGGCCAGTTCCTCGCCGGTCAGGCCCTGGGCGTAGTGGATCCAGGGCGGCAGGTCGCGGGGTCTTGGGGCCACGCCGAAGGCTCTGGCGAGCAGGGCCGGGTGCTGGGCGCGGACCTGGTGCAGGGCGGCCAGGGCGGTGCGGGAGTCCTTGGCGGCGCTGTCGCTGAGCAGGAAGGCGACGCCCTCGCGGGGCGCGCCGGCCGGGGGCGGGCGGTAGGTGGTGCGGTCCAGGCCGTTGGGCACGGTGCTGATCTGTCCACTGTGGACGCCCAGGTCGGTGAGGACGCGGGTGAGGTGGGTGGAGACGGTGATCTTGGGGAAGGGCAGGCGCAGGGCCTGGTGCACCGGGCCGGGGTCGGGGACGTTCCAGGTTTCGTAGCCCTGGACCAGGTGGACCGGCGCGCCGTGGGCCGGGGTGAGGCGCGGCAGCAGGGTGGCGGTCTTCCAGTGGGTGGCCACGACCACGTCGCCGGGGGGCAGGTGGGCCGGGGTCAGGGCGGGCACGATCAGCAGGCGGACCCCGGGGTCGACCGGTAGCCAGTCGATCGCGCGGTGCGGGGCGCGGCGGTTGCGGTGGTCGCGGGCGGCCTCGCGGAGGTGGCGGAGCGGGCGGGACCAGCCCTCGCGCCAGCGTTCGTGCACCACCGTGACCTGGCAGCCGAGGGTGGTCAGGCGGTTGGCGTGCTCGTACACCACGCGGAAGCCGCCGACCGGCGCCCTGGGGAACACGGGCAGCACGAAGGTGACTCGCAACGCCATGTTCCCCAGTGTGCGCCAGGTGGGTCAGGCCTTCTGACGGCGGTTGCGCAGCACGATCACGCCCGCGGCCGCGGCGGCCAGGCCACCCGCGGCGAAACCGGCCCCGGACAGCCAGTCCAAGCTCTCGCCGACGCCCTGCTGGGCCATCGCGCCGCCGCCGGTGTCGGCCGCGCCCTTGGGCTTGACCTTGACCTGGTCGGCGGGCTTGGTCTCCACCGGCTTGCGCGGGGTGGTGCCGGGGCGGCGCTGGCCGGGCAGCACCTCGAAGGTGCCGGTGACCGTCTTGCCCCCGCAGACGAAGGACAGGGTGTGCTTGCCGGGCTTGGTTCCCGGCTTCACCCGGCCGTCGGAGGCGTGGGTCTTGCCGGGCTCGCCCTTCAACGGCGGCACGTCCAGCACCGAGGAGGTCACCGCCGAACCGGTGTACTTGGGGTCCTGGCAGATGGCCCGCACCACGATGTCCTGGCCCGCGCGGATCGACTTGTCCTGCACTCCGATGGTGTCGACCGCCTCGCCGGCGGCGAATGCGGCCGGTGCGGTCAGGAATGCGGTGGCGATGGCGGCGGCGGTGATTCCGGAAAAAGACAGACGAGTACTCACAGCGGTTTCCCCCCTTGAATTACCGAATCCCAGAATTGGGGCGGTTTTGGTGGCTCCGTGAAGAAGACGCTTCCTGGGGGCGGTCGGTTGCCAGCGGGTCGCCGGGGTATATCGAGTTGTTATATTCGCAGGTGGTGATGGTGGCTGGTGCGCTGTGAGCGAACCGGGGCGCGCGCGGTGTGTGCGGCGGCTACCGTCGGGGAACAGGTGAAGACGACCAGGGAGGTGGACGTGGGACAGCACAGTGACTTGCGGATGCGCGCGACGGCCGGGCTCAATCTCAGCGATTCGGTGTTCGACCGGTTGCTGAGTGAGCGCATCGTGTTCCTCGGGTCCGAAGTGGACGATGAGAGCGCGAACCGGATCAGCGCGCAGATGCTGCTGCTGGCCGCGGAGGACCCCGAGCGCGACATCGTCTTCTACATCAACTCACCCGGCGGCTCGGTGAACGCGGGGCTGGCCATCTACGACACCATGCAGCTGGTCACGCCGGACGTCTCCACCTGGGCGATGGGCATGGCCGCCTCGATGGGCCAGTTCCTGCTGTCCTCCGGCACGCCGGGCAAGCGCTATGTGTTGCCGCACACCAGGGTGCTGATGCACCAGCCGCACGCCGGGCTCTCCGGCACCGCCTCCGACATCGCCATTCGCGCCGAGGAGTTCGGCAAGCTCAAGCAGCTGGTCGCGGAGATCACCGCGGCGCAGACCGGCAAGACGGTGGAGCAGATCACCGAGGACGCCGACCGGGACCGCTGGTTCAACGCCCAGGAGGCGGTGGACTACGGGCTGGCCGACCAGGTGGTGCGCAGGCCGGGCGAGCTCGGCTGAGCCGGGTCAGCGGCCGCGTCCGCCGTGGAAGTGGATGCCGCCCCTGACCTCACCGGCCTGGATGCTGTCCCGCATGGTGCCGTTGACCTGGTTCACCACGCCGCCGCCGGCCGCGGAGACGGCGGGGCCGCTCGCCGCGGTCGTCGACGGCGCGGGCTCGGCTTCGGCGAAGGTGAGCAGGGTGGCGGCCTCGAAGTGCGGCACCCTGATCCAGGCGGTGCTCGCGGTCTCCTTGTGCTGGAAGGAGATCTGGCCGAAGTCGCGCTGGCGGACCAGCTCGGTGTACGGGCCGCTGAAGACGTCCTGGTAGGCCTTGGCGGAGATGATCAGGCCGGTGCTGAACTCCAGCGGGCTGGCCTCGGCGCAGCGGCTGACCACCTGGCGGAAGACCTTGGCGTCCAGCATGCGCGCGCAGTCGACGTTGGTGCGGTGCAGGCCCTCGTGGCCGGGCAGCGGGCCGACGCCGACCGAGATTCGCAGCCGGATGTCGGGCTTCCGCCAGCGGTTGTGCTCGGCGGCCAGGTCGTCGAGCACCTGGGTGGCGTCGATGATGTCGCCGAGCAGCTCCTCGGGGAAGGCGGCCAGCAGGCCGTCGCCGGTGTGCTGCCAGTCCACCGCGTCGGCCTTCATCACCTGGCGGCTGGCCAGCGCGGCGCCGATGAGCTCCTGCGTCTTCTGGGCCGCCACGTCGAGGTGGTAGCCGGGGTTGCTGCCGGAGTCGATCAGGTCGATACCGAGGACCGTCCGGTTCACGGGCAATCGAGGCACGCAGGGCAGTGTGCTGCGCGTCATGGCCTACGTCTCCCTCGTCCCAGGGAGAAGCGGATCAGGCCAGTTCGGCCAGGCGGCGCGGGTCGGGCAGCAGGTAGCGCAGGCGGCTGGTGCGCACCAGGCCTTCGGCGCGCAGCCGTTTGAGCGCGGCGTCCACGGTCTTGGCCGAGGCGCCGACGGACTGGGCCAGCTCCTTCTGGCTCATGCCGCGGATGGCCACCCCGTGCTCGGTCTGCTCACCACGGGCATCCGCCCAGCTCAGCAGCTGTTTGGCCACCCTGGTCGGCACGTCCTGGAAGGCCACCGACAGGCCCCGGTGGTCGGCGTTGCGCAGCCGTCGTTGCAGGGTGGAGTTGACCAGCAGCAGCACGTCCTGGTTGGTGCGCATCAGGCTCAGGAACACCGCCCTGGGCACGTGCACCGCGCGGCCCGCGGTGTGCGCGATGACCGTCGCGCTGCGCGGCACCTCCTCGATCACGCCCAGCTCGCCGATCAGCTCGCCGGGCCCGTAGAAGCCGGCGATCAGCTCGGTGCCGTTGCCGCCGGAGAGCAGCACCTTGACCAGGCCCTGCTCGATGAGCAGCACCTCGTCGCTCTCGGCGCCCTCGGACAGCAGGGTCTGTTGTCGGTGGAAGTCCCTTGGTCTGCCGTGTCGGCGCAGCACTGCGCGGACCGCGTCCTCCCTCGCCATCACCGCATCATCCCCGCCGGGTCAACCTGCCTGGGAGGGGCCGAGCGGGTGAACGCGGGCTGCTCCGGTCACCTGATCGAGCTATGTCCGCGCAGCGCCTGCTCGGTACTGGCCAGGAAGGCCTCCATCGCGGCGGTGACACCGTCAAGATCACCGGTGGCCAGCAGGTCCAGCAACAGGCCCCTGGTGACGGCCAGTCCGAGGCGGGCCTGCGCGCGGGCGGCGTCTTCCGGGAAACCGTTGGCGCGCAACCACTCCGTCGTCGGCTCGGTCCAGGAGGAGACGATGCCGTCGAGCAGTTCGGTGGTGCCGGGGCGGCCCTGCAGGGCCTGGCCGTACAGCTCGAAGAACAACCGGATCGACGGGGCCAGCGCGGGATCGCTGAGGCGGCGCCAGAACTCGCGGGGCGCGGTGGCCGGGTCGAGCTCGGCGAAGGCGGCGCGCTGGCGGCGCTCGACCTCGCGGACCACCTCCACCAGCAGGCCCTCCTTGGACCCGAAGTGGTAGATCAGCATCCGGTGGCTGCTGCCCAGCGCGGTCGCCAGCTGCCGCAGGCTCAGCTCGCCGATGCCGTGCTCGCTGACCCAGGCCACCGCCGCGGCCAGCAGTTTCTCCTTCGCCACCGACACCGTCATTTCTTCCACCGTGGTGAACCATATGGTACATGTACCAACTGGTACACGAAGGAGGCCTGACATGGCGGTGCAGCGGGTCGACGTCCGGGTGCGCGCGGCGGCGCCGCCCGCCGCGGTCTACGCGCTGGTGCGCAGCGGGCCGAGCTGGCCGGACTGGGCGCCGTTCACCGGCTTCGAGCTGGAGCGCGCCGGCGAGCAGGGCGGGGAGAGCGTGGGTGCGATCCGGGTGTTCCGGCGGGGGAAGAAGATCACCAGGGAGCAGGTGGTGGAGCTGGTGCCGGAGCGCAGGCTCGGCTACGCGCTGCTGTCCGGGCTGCCGTTGCTGGACTACCGGGCCAACGTCGACCTCGCGCCCGTGGCCGGCGGCACACAGATCCACTGGCACGCCAGCTTCCGGCCGCGTTTCCCCGGCACCGGCTGGCTGTTCCGCGGGGTGCTGAGCGTGTTCATCCGGCGGTGCGCGCGGGGACTGGCCGAGCACGCGGGCCGAGGCTAGTCACTGGGGTTTGCCGCAGTCTTTCCGTGCGGGTTGCCCACCCTGATCGGAAGGTCTGCCTCAGGGTGTTCTCAGCGCCGGATTCCTAGCGTTGGCACCATGTTCGACGGAATCATCAACTGGGTCACCGACCTCATGACCACCCTCGGCGCACCCGGCGCGGGCCTGGCCATCGCGCTGGAGAACCTCTTCCCGCCGCTGCCCAGCGAGGTGTTCCTGCCGCTGGCCGGGTTCACCGCCAGCCGGGGCGGCATGAGCCTGCTGGCCGCGATCATCTGGACCACGGCGGGCTCGGTGGCCGGCGCGCTGGCGCTGTACTACATCGGCGCGCTGCTCGGCCGGGACCGCACCCGCGCGATCGCGGCCAAGCTGCCGCTGGTGAAGGTGGCCGACCTGGACCGCACCGAGGCCTGGTTCGCCAGGCACGGCTACAAGGCGGTGTTCTTCGGCCGGATGATCCCGATCTTCCGCAGCCTGGTGTCCGTGCCCGCCGGCATCGAACGCATGCGGCTGGGGGCCTTCCTGCTGTTCACCGCGCTGGGCAGCCTGATCTGGAACACCGTGTTCGTGCTCGCCGGGTACTACCTCGGCGAGAACTGGACGCTGGTGGAGACCTACGCGGGGGTGCTGTCCAAGGGCGTGCTGGTGGTGGTCGGCGTGGCCGTGCTGGTGTTCGTGGTCTCCCGCCTGCGCCGCAGCAAGCAGCGGGCCTAGCTCCCGAGATAGCGCAGGATCGCCAGCACCCGGCGGCTGTACCCGGTGGTGTGCGAGAGGTCGAGCTTGTCGAAGATCGAGTTCACGTGCTTCTCCACCGCGCTCTGCGAGATGTGCAGCGCGGTGGAGATGCTCGCGTTGGTGTGGCCCTGCGCCATGTGCCGCAGGACTTCCCGTTCCCGTTCGGTGAGCCTGGTCAGGGGGTCGGTGTGGGTGGTGCGGGCCAGCAGCTGGCGGACCACCTCGGGGTCGAAGGCGGCCCGGCCGGAGCCGACCCGGTCCAGCGCGTCCAGGAACTCGCCGACCTGGGCCACCCGGTCCTTGAGCAGGTAGCCCACCCTGGCGCTGTCCCCGGTGAGCAGCTCGGTGGCGTAACGCTTCTCCACGTACTGGCTCAGCATCAGCACGCCCACCTCCGGCCAGCGGGACCGGATCTCCAGCGCCGCCTGGAGCCCCTCCGCGGTGTGCGTTGGCGGCATCCGGACGTCGATCACGCACACGTCCGGCTGCTCGTGGGCCACCGCGGTCAGCAGGGCGGCGCCGTCGCCGACCGCGGCGAGCACCTGGTGGCCCTCCTCCACGAGCAGGCGCACCAGGCCTTCCCGCAACAGGATGGAGTCGTCGGCGAGGATCAGGCGCATGGCAGGCTGGCTCCGATGAGGGTGCCGCCGCCGAGCGGACTGCGCACCCGGAACTCGCCGTCCATGGCCGCCACCCGCTGGGCGAGGCCGGAGAGCCCGCCGCCGTCCGGATCGGCGCCGCCGGCCCCGTCGTCGGCGACCTCCACCAGCAGCGTGCCGGTGGTGGCGAGGTGGGTGAGCCGTACGTCGAGCGTGGCGGCATTGGCGTGTTTGGTGGCGTTGGTGACCGCCTCGCACACGATGAAGTACGCGGCGGCCTCCACCCGCGCGGGCGGGCGCTCCGGCGGGAGCTGACAGGAAACGGTGGTGCGCAAGGGAGAACCCTCGACCACCCGGGCGATCGCCTCGGGCAGGCCCAGGTTGTCCAGCGCGGTGGGGTAGACCCGCCAGGCGACCTCGCGCAGGTCGTTGAGGATCTCCTGGCACTCCTGGTGCGCCTGGGCCAGCAGGGTTTCCGCGCGGGCCGCATCGCCGCCGCGGCGGGCCCTGCCGATCAGCAGGCCGAGCGCGACCAGGCGCTGCTGCACGCCGTCGTGCAGGTCGCGCTCGATCCGGCGGCGCTCGGCGTCCACCGCCTCGACGATCCCGGCGCGGGTCTCGGTCAGGGACTGGATGCGCTGCCGCAGCTCCTCGGGGCTCAGGCCGAGGAACTCGCGGACCAGTCGTCGCTCCACCACGGACAGTGCGTACAACCCTTGCAGCGCAAGGTAGAGCAGCACCAGGCCGGGCAGGCTCAGCGCGAGCAGGGACTCGGTGGTGACGCGCCCGGCGGGGTTGCCGGTGAAGATGCTGCCGCCGGTGATCCAGGCGCCCACGCTGGCCACCGCGGTCAGCACGCCGTAGACCAGCAGCAGCAGGATGACCCCCACCGCCAGGCCGATCGGCACCCGGACCAGCAGGTACATCCACGGGCGGCGCTGCCGGTCGTCCTCGACCTCGCCGCCGCCGAAGAACCGGGCCACCCGGCGGGCCGCCAGCCGGGACAGCCTGCGCGCGCCCTTCTCCAGGCGCTCGGCCAGCCGCTGCCGGGCGCTGGGCCACAGCAGCAGCGACAGGTGCAGCAGGCCGGCCAGGACCAGGTAGCCGAGCTCGGCCAGCGCGGACAGCGCGCCGAGGGCCAGGCCCGCCCCGATGCGCGCGGCGGCGGTGACGAAGGGCAGCAGACGCACAGCGTGAGGCTAGTGGCCAGGGCCGTTCGGGGGACTGCGGAAAACCACAAGAGTGACCGGCGGCGACCTCTTTGGACGATTGACCGTGCCGCGCGGGCGAACCTAGCGTCGAAGCTGACCAGGTGTGTGGCCGGGCTCACAGCGAGGTGGGACATGTCGGTAGGCGTTGTGGGTCGGCTGGGCGTCATCGGCACGGTGGCGGCCGCCGCGGCCGCGCTGTTCGCCTCCGGGGCGGAGGCCGCGGTCCGCCAGGTGCGGCACTACGTGGCGCTGGGGGACTCGTTCACCTCGGGGCCGCTGATCCCGCTGCCGAGGCTGAACCCGTTGGGCTGCGCGCGGTCCACCGAGAACTACCCGAGCCTGCTGAACCGGCGGATCCGGCCGGGCCGGTTCACCGACATCAGCTGCGGGGCCGCGGACAGCACCCACATGACCGAGCCGCAATCGGTGCCGCTGGGCCGCAACCCCGCCCAGTTCTCCGCGCTGACCAAGGACACCGACCTGGTCACGGTCAGCATCGGCGGCAACGACTTCAGCGTCTTCGGCGACACCATCAGCACCTGTGCCGAGCTCCGGCCGAGCGATCCGGGCGGCGCGCCCTGCGCGAAGCACTTCGGCGACGAGCTGAGCAAGCGGATCGGCCAGACCGAGGGCAGGGTGCTGACCGTGCTGCGCGGCATCCGGGAACGCTCGCCCAAGGCCAGGGTGCTGGTGGTCGGCTACCCGAGGATCGCCCCGGCCAGCGGCACCTGCCCCTCGGTGCTGCCCTTCGCCACCGGCGACTACCCGTTCCTGGACAGCGTGGAGCAGCAGCTCAACGCGGCGCTGCGGCGCGCGGCCGGGGCCAGCGGGGACACCTTCGTGGACACCTACGCGCCCTCGCTGCACCACGACGCGTGCAAGCCGCGCGGGGTGGCCTGGGTGAACGGGCAGCACACCGACCTGCTGGCCGCGGCGGCGTACCACCCGTTCCGGACCGGGATGGCAGGCGTGGCCGACGCGGTGCAGCGGGCGCTGACCACCGCGAAGGCCCGCAGGGGCTGAGGCGCGCTCAGCTCTTGGCGGCGGCGAAGGCCAGGCCCATCCGCAGGGCCGCGGCCGCCTCCAGCGCGGCGTCCCGGCCGGTGTGGCCGATGCCGAGCACGTTGGCGAAGCCGTGGATCAGGCCGTGGTGGCGGCGCAGGAACACCGGCACCCCGGCCTTGGTCAGCTTGTCCGCGTACGCCTCGCCCTCGTCCCGCAGCGGGTCGAAGCCCGCGGTGACCAGGTAGGCAGGCGGCAGGCCGGAGAGGTCCTCGGCGAGCAGCGGCGAGGCGCGCGGGTCCAGCTCGTCCTCGGCCGAGCGCAGGTACTGCTCCTGGTACCAGTCCATCTTCTCCGAGGTGAGCACGAAGCCGTGGCCGAACAGGCGGCGGGACTCCCTGCGCACGGAGAAGTCGACCGCCGGGTAGATCAGCAGCTGGAAGGCGGGCACCGGGTCGCCCGCGACCTTGGCCTGCTGGGCGGTGACCGCGGCCAGGTTGCCGCCCGCGCTGTCCCCGCCGACCGCGATCTGGTCCGGGTGCAGGCCAAGGCTGTCCGCGTTGGCCACCGCGTACCGGTAGACCGCGAGCGCGTCCTCGGTGGCGGCCGGGAACTTGTGCTCGGGGGCCAGCCGGTAGTCCGCGGCCAGCACCGCCACCCCGGCGTGCACGGCCAGGTAGCGGCACAGGTTGTCGTGGGTCTCCAGGTCGCCGACCACCCAGCCGCCGCCGTGGTAGAAGACCAGCGCGCCGGCCTGGCTGGGCAGCCCGGCCGGGAGGTAGACCCTGGTCCGGATCGGGCCGCCGGGGCCGGGCACGCTCAGCTCGCGCACCTGCGCCACCTCCAGCGCCGCGCCGCCGATCATCGCCGCGGTCCGGCGCAGCCCGCGCCTGGCCTCGACCACCGAACCGGCGCTGAGCGGGTTCTCCTTGGCCAGGCTCATCAGCTTCAGCATGGACTGCACCTCGGGGTGCAGCTGCTGGCCGTCGATCACGGTGGGGCGGCCGCCGATGGCGCGCTGCGCGGGGGCGGGCAGGGCGCCGACCGCGGCGGCCACGCCGCGTTCGACCAGTTCGCGCAGGGCCGGGCGAGGAGAGGTCATGACCCCGATGCTACCCACGAGTAGCGCTCTTGGGCAGACAGGCGAACGGGGCGCGGACCCCCAGGCCCGCGCCCCGTTCAGTCGTGCTCGATCACTCCGCGATGGTCCAGTCGCCGATCCGGGACCAGCTCGACCAGCCGTCGCCGAAGGTGTGCCACACGTGCATCAGCTCACCCTGGGAGCCCCGGCCGAAGACCTCCACGGTCCGGGTGTTCGCCTCGTAGATGGCCACCGGCTTGCCGGTGAACTTCCAGTCCGAGTGCAGCGTCTCCCAGTCCGACCAGCCCGCGCCGTAGCCGTGCCAGACGTGCATCAGCTCACCCTGGGAACCGCGGGCGAACACCTCGGTGGTCGTGGTGCTCGGGTCGTAGACCGCGACCGGGTCACTGGCCAGCTGCCAGCCGCCACCGATGACCTCCAGTCCGGACCAGCCCTTGCCAGGCGGGTGCCAGGCGTGCACGAGCTGGTCGGCGGTGTTGCGGGCGAAGACCTCGATGGTCTTGGTGCGGGCCTCGTACACCGGGAACGGGGCGCCGGTGATCGCGCCGCCGCCGATCACCTCGAAGCCGGACCAGCCGGCGCCCGGCGGGTGCCAGGCGTGGATCAGCTCGCCCTGGGCGCCGCGGGCGAAGACCTCGGTGCTGCCGGTGCCCGGGTCGTAGACCGGCGCGGGGTCACTGGCCAGCCGCCAGTCCGGGTTGATCGGCTCCAGCTTGGACCAGCCCTTGCCCGGCTCGTGCCAGGCGTGCACGAGCTGGTCGGCGGTGTTGCGGGCGAAGACCTCCACGGTCTTGGTGGCCGCGTCGTAGGTGGCCACCGGCTCGCCCTTGAGCTTGGTGCCGCCGTCGATGACCTCCCAGTTCGCCCAGCCCTGGCCCGGCGGGTGCCAGGTGTGCGCGAGCTGGTCGGCACTGTTGCGGGCGAAGACCTCGGTGGTCCTGGCGCCCGCGTCGTAGATCGACACCGGGTTGCCGTTGAGCCGGTAGTCGGACTGGTGGGCCTCCCAGGCCGACCACTTGCCGCCGGTGTTCCACACGTGGGCCAGTTCCCCCTTGGCGCCGCGGGCGAAGAACTCGGTGCTGGCCGTGCTGGGCTCGTAGACCGCCCGGTCGGCTGGCACGTTCACCCCGCCGCCCTTCGGGTCGCCGAGGGCGTCCACGATGAGCTGGGCGTCGGCGGCCTCGGGCTGGTAGCGCTCGGGGAAGGCCGAGCGCTGCACCCGCTGGCAGACCTTGCCGATCTCCTCCTTGTTCCAGGAACCCTTGGGGTAGAAGCGTTCCATCGTGTCGAAGAACTTGTAGGCGGAGATCTTCGGGTTGAGCCGCTCCTCGCGCGGCCCCCAGGAGTCCAGTTGCTGGAACAGCCCGACGCTGCTGGCGTGCCCGCCGTCGTAGTTGCGCATGGTGGTCTCCACGATGATCGTGGCGACCGCGATGGTGGCGGCCCGGTTGTTCAGGCCCCGGTCGTAGGTGGCCCGGACGACCGCCCTGGCGCAGGACATCTCGTAGGCCTTGAGCGAACCGCGCATCCGGCCGGTGATCCGGGCGTTGAGGTCCCTGGCCATGGCCTCGTCGGTGCCGCTGGGACCGGCGGGGTCACAGGCCACGATCGGCAGGGCCTCGGCGGCCAGGTTTTCCGCGTTGGATTCGGGGGACCGGGTTTCGCCGGGATCGGCGCCGGCGATCGGACTGAGGAACAATCCGCTCGCGGCGGTCAGCGCGACGGTGGAACCCGCCAGCAGCCGGTGTAATTTCCGGGACATCTTCTTGCTCTCCTGTTTTCGCGCAGGGTCGGGCTCGGAAAGAATTCGGGAGTTCACTTGCGGAATGGCGGGCCGGATTACTCGGAAATCGTCCAGTCGCCGATCTGGTGCCAGCCGGACCAGCCCTTGCCGTGCGGGTGCCAGGTGTGCAGCAGCTCACCCTTGGCGCCGCGGGCGAAGACCTCCACGGTCTGGATGTGCGGCTGGTAGACCGGCACCGGGACGCCGGTGAACTTCCAGTCCGGGTGCAGGACCTCCCACTGCGACCAGCCCTCGCCCCTGGGGTGCCAGAGGTGCATCAGGGCGCCGCTGTCACCGCGGGCGAACACCTCGGTGGTCTTCGTGCTCGGGTCGTACACCGCGGTGGGGTCGCCGGCCAGCTTCCAGTCCGGGCGGACGGCCTCGTAGGCGGTCCAGCCCTCACCCGGGGCGTGCCAGGTGTGGATCAGCTCGTTGCCCGCGCCGCGGGTGAAGATCTCCACCGTCTTGGTGCTGGCCTCGTACAGCGCGAAGGGCTGGCCGGTGATCTTGACGTCGGCGTTGATGGCCTCCCAGCCGGACCAGCCGCTGCCCAGGTGGTGCCAGGTGTGCATGAGCTCGCCCTGGGCGCCACGGGCGAAGACCTCGGTGGTCTTGGTGCCGGGCTCGTAGATCGCCACCGGGTCCCCGGTGAGCTGCCAGTTCGGGCCGATGATCTCCCACTGCGCCCAGCCGTTACCGGGCTCGTGCCAGGTGTGGATCAGCTCGTTGGCGCCGTTGCGGGCGAAGACCTCGGTGGTCTTGCTGTGCACGTTGTAGACGGCCACCGGCTCGCCGACGATCTTCTGCCCGCCGTGGATCGGCTCCCAGTTCGCCCAGCCGCCGCCCGGCGCGTGCCAGGTGTGCACCAGTTCGTTGTTCATGTTCCTGGCGAAGACCTCGGTGGTCTTGGTGTCCTCCTCGTAGAGGGAGACCGGGTTGCCTGCCAGCTTGTAGCCGGGCTGGTGCGCCTCCCACGGCGCCCACTTGCCGCCGGTGTTCCACACGTGGGTCATCTCCTGCCCGCCGCCGCGAGCGAAGACCTCGGTGGTCTTGGTGTTGTTCTGGTAGACCGCGCGGCTGGAGCCGGTGGCCGGACCGTCGTCCAGCGCGGAGCCGTCGCCCGCGCCGGGCGGGGAGACGTAACCGGAGATCGGCCAGTCGTTGCCGCCGGAGACCGCGGTCCGCGGGTCCAGGGTCCAGGCCACCACCTTGCTGCTGGTGGAACCCGACTTGCCGAAGTTGCCGTTGACCGTGGTCAGCTTCCCGTCGGCGTGCACCGCGGTGACGATGGCGACGTGCCCGCCGGAGGCCGCCCCCGGCGGGCCGAACACCGCGACGTCACCGGGCTGCGGGTTGCCGCCGCCCGCCGAGCGCGGCTTGAACAGGCCGCGCTGCTGCCCCCACAGCCCGACGGCGCGGGCCACGTAGGTGGTGGGCACCGGGCTCACCCCGGCCTGCCGCCAGGCCCAGGAGGTGAACATGGCGCACCAGTCCAGGCGAGGGCAGTCCGAGCTGTATTTCCCGCACTGGGCGGCGGAGACGCCGATTTCCCCGTTGGCCGCGTCCACGATTCGCTGCCGGATCGGCGAGAGCGCCTGGGTGCTCGCCGAAGCGCTCGTCTCGGCGAACGCCGTTGTGGCTAATGTGGTGATTCCGCTGCCGGTCAATGCCACCACCGCCGCCAGTGCAGCCAGTAACTTCCTGCTCATTTCGTTTTCGCCCCTAGGTCCTGTGGTTCTCGCTGTTGGGGAGAAAGGTAGGAAGGGGTGCTGCAAGAACCCGTGCAGTCCGCTGCAAGGCCGCTGTAGAAGAACTTTCAACGCAGGTCACACCATCCGGCCGCTTGATCTCGACCCCTCCGGCGGGTTTGACTGTCTCCCGGTGACGACCTGTCGCTTCTGGGGGGCGTGGGCACTGTCAACCACGGTTTGTCCACGTGGAGGCGACGAGTGCGTTTCGAACTGCTTGGCCCGGTGCGGGTGCTGGACGACAACGGCGACGAGGTGGGTGTCGGCGGTCCTAAGCCCCGAGTGCTGCTGGCCGCGTTGTTGCTGGCCAGGGGCCGGATGGTGCCCGCGGACCGGCTGCTGCGGATCCTGTGGGACGACAACCCGCCGGACACCGCGGGCGGGGTGCTGCAGTCCTATGTGGCCCGGCTGCGCCGCTCGCTCAAGGACGCCGCGGGCGCGGCGGCCCCGGTGCTGGCCACCCGGCCGCCGGGCTACCTGCTGGAATTGGGTGAGGCCACCCTGGACCTGGCCGAGTTCGAGCGGCTGACCGCCCAGGGCAGGCGGGAGATCGCCGACGGGGCGGCCGAGGCCGCGGCGGCGACCCTGGCCGGGGCGCTCGCGCTGTGGCAGGGACCGGCGCTGTCCGGGCTGCCGGGACTGTTCAGCGAGACCGAGGCGGCCCGGCTGGACGACCTGCGCTGGACCGCGGTGGAGGACCGGGCCGAGGCGCTGCTCGCGCTCGGCCGCGGCGCCGAGGTGGCCGGGGAGCTGAGCCCGCTGGTGGCCGATGTGCCGCTGCGCCAGCGGTTACGCGGGCAGCTGATGCTCGCGCTGTTCCGCGCCGGGCGGCAGGACGCCGCGCTGGAGGTCTACCAGCAGGGCAGGCGGGCCATGGTCGAGCAGCTGGGCCTGGAACCGGGGCCGGAGCTGCAACGCCTGCAGGAGGCCATCGTCCGCTGCGACGAGAGCCTGCACACCGCACCGGGCGCCGCGCCGGTCGTGACCACCCCTCGGCCGGCCGCGGACTGGACCACACCGGGTCAGCTGCCGCCGGACATCGCCGACTTCATCGGCCGCGCCGAGCACATCGCCACCCTGCGCGCCACGCTCACCGCGGCCGGCCGGCGGGCCACGCCGATCTGCCTGATCAGCGGCATGTCCGGGGTCGGCAAGTCCACCCTGGCGGTCCGGGTCGCGCACGAGGTGCGGGCGGAGTTCCCGGACGGGCAGCTCTACGTGGACCTCAACGCGGTCGAGCGCGCGCACCTGCCGGTCACCGAGGTGCTGGCCCGGTTCCTGCGCGCCACCGGAGCGCCCACCGCCGAACTGCCCGAGTCCACCGAGGAACGGCTCAGCCTGTTCCGCACCCGGCTGGCCGCCCGGCGGGTGCTGCTGGTGCTGGACAACGTCACCGACCTGCCGCAGCTCAACCTGCTCACCCCCGGCGCGGCGGGCTGCGGGGTGCTGGTCACCTCCCGGCGGCGGCTGCTCGGCGTGCCCGGCGCGGTCGGCGTGGAACTGGACGCGCTGCGCCCGGCCGAGGCGGTGGAACTGCTCGGCGCGGTCGCGGGCGAGGCCAGGGTGGACGCCGATCTCGAAGCGGCGCAACGGGTCTGCGAGCTCAGTGGCGGGCTGCCGCTGGCCGTGCGCACCGCGGGGGCCAAGCTCGTCTTCCGTCCACAGTGGACACTTCGGCAGCTGGTGGACCGGCTCGACGACGAACGCCGCCGCCTGGACGAGCTGGCCGTCGGCGATCTCAAGGTGCGGCCCAGCATCGGCCTGGCCGTGCGCGGCCTGCCCGCCGACGCCCAGCGCGCCTTCTGGCGGCTGAGCCTGCTGGACCTGCCCACCTTCCCGAGCTGGGTGCTCGGCGCGGCCCTGGACCTGCCGCCCGCGGCGGCCGAGGCGCTGCTGGACGAGCTGCTCGACGGCTACCTGGTCGACTTCGCCGGGGTGGACCGGGCAGGGCAGGCCCGCTACCGCATCCACGACCTGGTGCGGCTGCTCGGCCGCGAGCTCGGCGAGAGCGCCGAGACCGAGGACGACCGGCGGGCCATGCTCACCAGGGTCATCTCCGGCTGGCTGGCGTTGGTGCGCAAGGCATCCACCGAGGTGCCCTCCGGCGCGCTGCCGCTGCTGCCGGTGGTGGAGCTGGACTGGACGCCCCCGGAGGACGCGCTGCGGGCCGCGGCGGGCGCGCCGGGGGAGTGGATCGAGACCGAACAGCTCGGGCTCACCATCAGCATCGAACAGGCCACCGCCGCCGGACTCGGCGTGCCGGCCTGCGCGCTGGCCTCCGCGCTGCTGTCCTTCCTCACCGCCCGGCAGCAGTTCGCCGAATGGCTGCGCGCCCGCAAGGTCGCCCTGGAGGCGCTGCGCCGGGCCGAGGACCGGCGGGCCGAGGCCGCGCTGCTGGTCGGGCTGGGCCACTTCTGCTACGAGCGGGAGCGGTTCACCGAGGCAGGCGAGCACTTCGAGCAGGCCATCAGCCGCTTCGAGCTGGACGGCCAGCGGCGCGGGGTGGCCATCGCCCGCTCCGGCCTGGCCACCGTGCGCGGCGAGCAGGGCCGCTTCGCCGAGGCGCTGGACCTGCTCGCGTTGGCCCGCCCGGCCCTGGCCGAGGCCGGGGACGCCGAAGGCCTGGCCTACCTGGACAACCGCACCGCGCGGATGCACCTGGAGCTCGGTTCCTTCGAGGCCGCGCGCAGCGTCGGCGAGCGGGTGCTGACCGCCTACCGGGAACTGGACAACCGGCGCGGGCAGGCCTGGGCGCTGCGCAGCCTCGGCCTGGTGCACCGGGCGATGGGCCAGTGGCGGCGGGCCGCCGAGCTCAGCGGGGAGTCGCTGACCCTCTTCGGCGCCACCGGCGACCGGCTCGGCGCGGCCTACGCCCAGCAGGCCCTGGCCAAGGCGCTGCTGCGACTGGGCGAGACCGAGCGGGCCCGGCCGCTGCTGGACGACGCGCTGGCCACCGTCACCGCGCTGCGCGATGACTTCGGGCAGGCGCTGCTGCTGCGCACCCTGGCCGAGCTGTGCCTGGCCACCGGCGCGCTCTCGGCCGCCGCGGCCTACGTGCAGGAGGCCGAGCTCCGCTGGCGCGGCCTGGACATGGCGCTGTGGCGGGCCCGCACCCTGCTCACCTGGGCCGAGCTGGACCGCCGCCGCGGCTTCGCCGCCGACGCCGAGACCAGGCAGGCCGAGGCGCTGCGGATCTTCGCCGAGCTGGGCAGCAGGGAGGCGGGCGAGCACCGGTCCGTGCCTGCCGCGCGCCGGGAGTCGCCGGAGGAGCGGCCGGGGCCGGTGGCTCAGGGCGCGGCCAGCCCGGCGCGGTAGGCGTAGCGGGTGGCGTCGGCGCGGTTGCGGGCGCCGATCTTGGCGAAGGCGTTGTTGATGTGCGTCTTCACCGTGGCCTCGCTGATGAACAGCGCGCTGGCGATCTGCGGGTTGCTGCGGCCCTGCGCGATCAGCGTGAGCACCTCGGCCTCGCGCGCGGTCAGGCCGTCCGGCGGGCGGTGCGGTTTTGCCGGTTCCTGGCGGGTGAGCGCGGCGACCAGGCGCTGGGAGACCTCGGGCGCGAAGGTGGACTGGCCGGTGGCGGCGGCGCGCAGGGCGGCGGCGATCTCGGCGCGGCCCGCTTCCTTGGTCAGGTAGCCGCGGGCGCCCGCGCGCAGCGCGTCGGCGATGGAGTCGTCGTCGGCGTAGGTGGTCAGCACCAGCACCGCGACCGTGGGGAAGCGCTCGGTGATCAGGCGGGTGGCCTCGATCCCGTCCAGCACCGGCATCCGCAGGTCCATCAGCACGATGTCCGCCCCGCGTTCGGCCAGCAGCGCCAGCGCCTGCTCGCCGTCCCCGGCGTCGCCGACCACCTCGATGTCCTCGACCAGCCCGAGCAGGGCGACCAGGCCCTCGCGCATGATCTGCTGGTCGTCGGCCACCAGCACCCTGATGGTCATTCCGGCACCTCCGCGCGCACCAGCCAGCCGTCCCCCTCCGGGCCCGCGGTGAGTGTGCCACCCAGCAGGGCCAGCCGCTCCCGCATCC
This sequence comes from Crossiella sp. NPDC003009, assembly GCF_053591555.1. Taxonomy (NCBI): domain Bacteria; kingdom Bacillati; phylum Actinomycetota; class Actinomycetes; order Pseudonocardiales; family Pseudonocardiaceae; genus Crossiella; species Crossiella sp. NPDC003009. The sequence goes on from NZ_JBSFUA010000009.1 coordinate 132,453, forward strand.
CGGTCAGCCCGAACCCGCCGCCGGGCAGCTCCGTCCTCGGCGTGCCGGCCGCGTTGCGCACGGACAGCCGGACCGCATCGTCCACATAGGACAGATCGACCTCGATCGGCGCGCCCCCGGCGTGTTTGGCCGCGTTGGTCAGGGCCTCGCGGGCGGTGCGCTGCAAGGAGATCTCCGCGCCCGGCGAGAGCGGCCGGGTGCGCTCGGTGATGGTCAGCCGGACCGGGGTCTGGTGGTCCCGCCGGTGCGCCTCGACCAGCTCGGCCAGCGCCGAGGGCAGCGGGCGGACCTCCTCGCGCAGCGCGGACACCGCGGCCTTGGCCTCGGCCAGCCCCTCCACCGCCAGCCGCCGGGACCGGCGCACCCTGGCCAGCGCCGCCTCCGGGTCGCGGCCGTCGGCGAGCAGCGCCTCGGCCACCTCCAGCTGCACGGCCAGCGCGCCGAGGGAGTGCGCGAGCACGTCGTGCAGCTCGCGGGCGATCCGGGTGCGCTCGGTCTCGGCCAGCAGCCGGGCCGCCTGCGCGGTCTGCTGCCGGTGCTGCCGCTGCACCAGGCCGAGCAGGGTGAGCAGGGCGAAGACCGCCATGCTGCTCAGCACGGCCACCGTGCCGCGCCCCCACAGCAGCCCGCCGGTGAGCACCAGCACCACGTCCACCGCGGCCAGGGTCAGCCCGGCCGGCACGCTGGCGGCGACGTGCGAGATGAACACCATCGCCGAGACCGCGGACATGGTGGTGGCCGAGGCGTCCGGCACGCCGACCACGCAGGCGCTCAGCAGCGAGCAGGCCGCCAGCGCGGCCAGCGCCCGCCGCGGCGAGCGCTTGGTCAGCGCCAGGAACACCAGCCAGCACAGGAAGGACGGCCCCAGCAGCAGCCAGGCCCACCAGGGCGTGTCCGGTGCGCTGACCAGCGCGTACACCAGCAGCGCGGTGACCAGTACGTGCATGGCCCTGCGCTCGTGCAGGGTCGGCGGCGCGGTCATGGGGGCAGTCTGCGCGAGCCGGGCGGTCAGCGCCGCACCGGCTGGCCCACCCTGGCGGCCAGCACCAGCGACTGGGTGAGCAGGCTGGCCCCCAGCGTCAGCATGATCGCGCCGCCGCCGCTGGTCAGGGTCGCGCCGAAGCCGTGGCCGAGGAAGCCGAGCAGCACCCGCAGCCCGATGAGCCCGGCCCACACGCCGATCGCCGGGCCGCGCATCCTGGTGAAGATCCGGCCGTCCCGCAGCTGGACCTCGCTGGTCCTGCCCAGCCCAACCCCGGCGCCGAGGGCGAGCAGCAGGCCCAGCACCAGGAAGACCAGGTCGACCGGGGTGATGTGGTAGTCGGGGCCCAGCTTGTTCTTCAGCTGGAGCAGCCCGATGCCGGTGAGGATCGCCGGGCCGATCCACACGTCCTCGCCGTGCTTGGTCAGCTCGTGCCAGTTCATCCGGCGGGCGATCACGAAGGCCACGACGGCGAGGGCCAAGGCCCCGTTGACCAGGGTGCTCAGTGTCATGGCACCAAGCTAGGAAGATCAGGGGGTGGAGTTCGTGGGCTCAGGGGTGGACTCGGGGGTGGAGATCGAGCCGGGCGGCGGCCACTCCTGCTCCGGCACGCCGGGGAACAGCCGCCGCAGGTAGTAGTCGGCGGTGGCCATCGCCTCCGCGGGGGTGCTGTTGTCCAGCAGGATGTCCGAGCCGAGCGAGTCGGCGATGCACCACAGCATCATCGACTCCTTGTCCGGGTCGATGCCCGGTGCGGTCACCCCTTGCTCCTGGGCCGCGCGGATCATGTCGGCGAAGAAGTTGAACAGCTTCGGCTGGCCCTGCAGGTAGATCCGGCGCAGCGAGGGCTCGTTCAGCGCGCGGATGAAGTAGGCGATGCCGACCAGGCGGCCGGTGCGGGTGTGCTCGTCGATGGGCAGCGTCTCCACCATGCAGGCGCGCAGCACCGCCCACGGCGGCGGGTCGCCCGCCAGCTCGCGGGCCAGCCGGGCGCGCACCCGGTCGCCGGTCTTCACGCTGCTGAACTCCAGCGCGAACTCCAGCATGTGGTCCTTGGTCTTGAAGTAGTGCTGCACCGAGCCCATCGAGACCCCGGCCTCGGCCGCCACGTCCCGCAGGCTCACCGCCTCCATGCCGTGCTTGGCGACGATCCGCCACAGCGCCTCGGCGATGTGCCGCCGACGTTCCTCGTGGTCAACCTGCTTGGGCACCGACAGCCACGCTTTCTTAATGCGGACGCATTGCAAAGGCCTCCGCGTCCCGGTTACCATGCAACCGCATTGTAACCGGCCGGGAGCCGGGACATCAGGGGATCAACTGGGGAGTTGTGATGCAAGTCCAGGTCAGCGAGCAACAGAGTCCGGCGCGGAGCTTGCCGCCGTTCGCAGCAGGCCCGGTTGTGACGGTTGCCGGAGTGCTCGGCGTGCTGCTGTTCGTCTTCGCCGAGCGCTACGGCACCTTCGGCGACGAGCTGTACTTCATCGCCGCGGGCAAGCACCTCGACTGGGGCTATGCCGACCAAGGGCCGCTGGCGCCGCTGCTGGCGCTGGTCACCGAGTCGTTGTTCCCCGGCTCGCTGACCGCGCTGCGCTTCCCCTCGCTGCTGATGACGATGGCCATCGTGGCGGTGACCGCGCTGATCGCCCGTGAGCTGGGCGGCGCGCGGCGGGCGCAGACGCTGGCCGCGCTGGTCACCGTGGCCTCGCCGTTCACCCTGGGCAACGGGCACCTGCTCACCACCAACACGCCGGACATCCTGATGTGGGCGCTGGCCTGCTGGCTGCTGATCCGCTGGGTGCGCACTCAGCGCGACTCGGTGCTGCCCTGGCTGGGCGTGGTCACCGCGGTCGCCTTGCAGTCCAAGTTCCTGATGGCCGGGTTCTGGGTGGCGCTCGCGGTCGCGGTGCTGGTGTTCGGGCCGAGGGAGCTGCTGCGGCGGCCGATGTTGTGGCTGGGCGCGGGAATCACGGTGCTGGCCACCCTGCCGAGCCTGTTGTGGCAGGCCGGACATGGCTGGCCGCAGCTGGGTATGACCGGGGTGATCGCGGCCGAGGGCGAGTTCATGCACGGCGGCCTGCTCGGGTTCGTGCCGATGATGCTGATGCTGGTCGGGCTGCTCAGCGGGCTGGTGGTGCTGCTGTTCGGGCTGTGGCGGCTGCTCCGCGGGGGTGAGCTGCGGCCGTACGCCTTCCTGGGCTGGACCTTCCTCGGCGTGGTCGCGCTGTTCCTGGTCGCCGGCGGCAGGCCGTACTACGTGGCCGGGATGTTCCCGGTGCTGTGGGCGGCCGGCGCGGTGGAGCTGTCCAGGGTGCGGGTGGCCGGGTGGTGGCGCTGGTCGGCGAGCCTGCCGGTGGCGGTGCTCTCCGCGGCGGCCATGTCCTTCTTCGGGTTGCCGCTGGAGCCGGTGCACAGCCGGGCCGGGACCGGGTCGGTGGACTTCATCAGCACGCACAGCGTGGGCTGGCCCGAGCTGGCCGACCAGGTGGCCAAGGCCTACCACGCGCTGCCCGCCGAGCAGCGGGCCAGGACGGCGCTGCTGACCAGCTCCTACTGGCAGTCCGGCGCCCTGGACCGGTTCGGCCCGGCACGCGGACTGCCCAAGGCGCACAGCGGTTCCCGGGGCTACTGGCACTTCGGCGCGCCGCCGGAGACCGCGGACACCGTGCTCTACGTGGGCCGCCCGCTGCCCGCGCTGACCGAGTCCTTCGGCACCGTCACCCAACTGTCCACTTTGGAGACCGAGCTGAAGGCGAACCGGGCGGTGGACGGGATTCCGCTGCTGCTGGCGCAGGGACGCAAGGGCACTTGGGCCGAGTTGTGGCCCCGGTTCCGGAAGCTGGCCTGAGCCATGACCACACGAGCGGACTTCGCCCGGCTGCCGGTGCTGGCGGTGACCGCGGCCTACGCGGTGGTGCTGCTGGCGTTCAGCGGCCGCTACGACCTCTTCGGCGACGAGCTGTACTTCCTCGCCGCGGGCAAGCACCTCGACTGGGGCTATGCCGACCAGGGTCCGCTGGCGCCGTTGCTGGCGCTGGCCATGGACTCGCTGTTCCCCGGCTCGCTGACCGCGCTGCGACTGCCGGTCGCGCTGCTGACGCTGGCCGGGACCGTGGTGGCCGCGCTGATCGCCCGCGAGCTGGGGGGCGGCGCGCGGGCCCAGGTGGTCACCGCGGTCGTCTTCGCCGGGGCGCCGGTGATGATCTCCGGCGGGCACCTGCTCGGCACCGGGGCGGCGGACACCCTGGCCTGGGAGCTGGCGGTGCTGGTGCTGCTGCGCTGGCTGCACACCCGGCGGGACGTACTGCTGCTGTGGCTGGGGGTGGTCACCGCGTTCGCCTGGCAGGCCAAGTTCCTGATGGTCGGCTTCTGGGCGGTGCTGCTGGTGTGCGCGCTGGTGTTCGGGCCGAGGGAGCTGCTGCGGCGGCCGATGTTGTGGCTGGGCGCGGGAATCGCGGTGCTGGCCACCGTGCCCGCACTGCTGTGGCAGGCCCGGCACGGCTGGCCGCAGCTGGGCATGACCGGGCAGATCGCGGCGGAGGCGGCCACCGGCACCGGCGGCGCGCTCGGCTTCCTGCCGATCATGCTCTTCGGCGCCGGCCTGCTCACCGGCGCGGTGCTGGTGGTCTACGGGACCTGGCGGCTGCTGCGCGCGCCGCAGTGGCGGCCGTACGCCTTCCTCGGCTGGACCTTCCTCGGTCTGGTGCTGGTGTTCCTGGTGGTCGGCGGCCGCCCGTACTACGTGAACGGGCTGTTCCCGCTGCTGTGGGCGGTGGGCGCGATCGAGGTGGAACGCCGGACGGCCGGACGCTGGTGGCGCTGGGCGGCGGCCTGGCCGGTGGCGGTGGCCTCCGCGCTGGCCATGCTGTTCCTGGCACTGCCGGTGCAGCCGGTGGAGCAGGCCGCCGCGCGGGACTCGGCCGACTTCACCAGCGTCTACAGCACCAGCTGGACCGAGCTGGCCGACCAGGTGGCCGCCGCCTACCACCGGCTGCCGCCGGCACAGCGCGCCCGCACCGCGGTGCTCGCGGTGACCTACTGGCAGGCCAGCGCGCTGGACCGCTACGGGCCGGAGCGCGGACTGCCCAGGGCCTACAGCGGTTCCCGCGGCTACTGGTACTTCGGCGCGCCACCGGAGTCCGCGGACACCGTGCTCTTCGCCGGACCGGCCGTGCCCTACCTGACCGAGTCCTTCGCGCAGGTCCGCCAACTGTCCACTATGGACACTCGACTGAAGTCCAACCTGCTGGTGCAGGACGTGCCGTTGCAACTGGCCACGGGCCGCACCGGCTCCTGGGCCGAGCTCTGGCCACGTTTCCAGAAACTGGGGTGACACCATGACCACACCGACCCACACCGCGCCCAGGCTCCGGCCGCCGCGCTACCGGGTGGACCCGAGGGCCCGCCGCTGGTGGACCGTGCAGGCGCTGCTGACCGTGACCGGACCGGCGTTCCTGGTCGCGCTGACCATGACCACGCTGTCCCTGCTGTTCTTCCCCGGCGCGCTGCGCTGGCTCGGCCCGCTGCTGCTCGGCGTGCTGGTGCTGCCCGGCCTGGCCTACCTGCTCATCATGCCGCCGTGGCGGTACCGGGTGCACGCCTGGGAGCTGGGCAGCACCGCGGTGTACTCGGCCAGCGGCTGGTTCTGGCAGCGGCGGCGGATCACCCCGCTGACCAAGGTGCAGACCGTGGACACCGTGATCGGCCCGATCCAGCGCGGTTTCGGCCTGGCCACGGTGATCGTGACCACCGCCTCCACCGCCGGCGACGTGCGGATCTCCGGGCTGGGCCTGGACGACGCGACCGAGCTGGCCCGCCGGATCGGCGAGGCCGCCGCGGTGGAGGAGGCGTGATGGACTGGCGGAAGCTGGACCCGCGCATGATCGCGGTGCACACGAGCTGGCTGGCCGCGCCCGCCGCGTCCTTCCTGGCCGCCCTGTGGATCTCCGGCGGCCACCTGGACCTGCGCGGCTGGCTCACCCTGGCCGGGATCACGCTGGGCTTCCTGGCCTTCACCGCGGCCGGGATCGCCTCCTGGGCCAAGACCAGGTACCGGCTCACCGCCGACGCGGTGGAGGTGCGCACCGGGATGTTCACCAAGAAGCTGCGCACGGTGCGGCTCAACCGGATCCGCAACGTCGACCTCACCGCCAGTCCGGTGCACCGGCTGTTCGGGGTGACCACGCTGCGCATCGGCACCGCGGGTTCCAACGACGGGGACAGCGAGGTCAAGCTGGACGCGCTGGCCGCTCCGGTGGCACGGGCGCTGCGCACCGAGCTGCTGGCCCGCGCCACCCGCACCGCGGCCCAGGACCCGGTGGTCTCCACCCTGAGCTGGCGCTGGCTGCGGTACGCGCCGCTGACCTTCTGGACCTTCGGCGGCGTGGTCGTGGTGGCCGGTGCGGGCTACCGGGCGCTGGAGGCCATCGGCATCGAGTCCTGGCGGCTCCCGGTGGTGCGGCAGCTGGCCGCCGAGTTCGGCTCCAGCGCGCTGTGGCTGACCATCCCGCTGGCCCTGCTCGGCATCACACTGCTGGGCGCGGTCGGCGCGCTCGGGCTGTACGTGGAGGGCTGGTGGCGGTACCGGCTGGAATGGGTCAGCGACAGCCTGCTGCGGGTGCGGCGCGGGCTGCTCACCACCCGCTCGGTGTCCATCGAGCGGCGCAGGCTCTTCGGCGCGGTGCTGCGCGAACCGCTGCTGCTGCGCTTCGGCGGCGGCGCCAAGGTCAACGCGGTGGCCGCCGGGCTGGGCACCGAGCAGCAGGACAGCGAGCGCAGCGCGGTGCTGCCGCCCGCGCCGCGCGCCGAGGCGCTGCGGGTGGTCGCCGGGGTGCTGCGGGAACCGGTGTCCCCGCTGGCAGACCTGGTGCTGACCGCGCACCCGAGGGTGGCGCACCGGCGGCGGATCGTCCGCGGCCTGCTGCTGGTGACCCTGCCCCTGCTTGTGGTGCAAGGGGTTCTGGGCTACCTGCTGACCGATGTGCTGCTGCACCTGGCCTGGAGCACCGCGCTGGCCAGCCTGCCGTTCGTGCTGTGGTTCGCCAGGGACGCCTACCGCAACCTCGGCCACGGCCTGTCCGGGCGCTACCTGGTGGCCCGCTCCGGCACGATCAGCCGGGACACCGCGGCGCTGCGCCGGGAGGACGTGCTGTCCTGGACCTTCGCCGACACCCCGTTCTCCCGGCGGGCCGGGGTGGTCACGCTCACCGCCGCGGTGGCCACCGTGGTGGGCGGGTACCACGTGCGCGACATGGCCGAGGCGGACTCGGCCGGCTTCGCCGAGCGGGCCGTGCCGGGCATCCTCACCGAGTTCCTAGACACCGACGGCGACCGGGAACAGCTCCCGGCGGAGCTCGTGCACTGCGGTGCGGGCGGCCCGGTTGGCGCCGATGGTGCTCGCTGACGGGCCATAGCCGACCAGGTGCAGCCTGGGCTCGGCGGCGGGATGCCCACCGGCCATCACGATCCCGCCGCCGGGCTCGCGCAGCTTCAGCGGGGCCAGGTGGTTGAGCGCGGCCCGGAAGCCGGTGGCCCAGATGATCGTGTCTGCCCGCTCGTGCGAGCCGTCGGCCCAGGTGACGCCGTCGGGGGTGATCCGCTCGAACATCGGGCGGCGGCGCAGCACCCCGCGCGCTCGCAGGTCCTTGATCAGCGGGGTGAGGGCGAGGCCGGTGTTCCAGACCACGCTGCGCGGCGGTTTCCCGGCCCGCACCGACTCCTCGACCTTGGCGATGATCGCCCGGCCGCGTTCGACGGTGAACTCGCCCTCGCTGAACTCCGGTTCCCGCCGGGTCACCCAGATCGTCTCCGCGATCGGGGACAGCTCGTCCAGAAAGCGCAGCGCGGAGGCCCCGCCGCCGACCACCACCACCCGCTGCCCGGCGAACTCCGCCGGTCCCCGGTAGTGCGCGGTGTGCAGCTGGCGGCCGGAGAACTCGCGCGCGCCGGGGTAGTGCGGCCACAGCGGGTGGCTCCACGAGCCGGTCGCGTTGATCACGCCGCGGGCCCGCCAGGAGCCTTCCGGGGCCTCGATGAGGAAGTCCGCGCCCTCGTGCCGGACCGAGCGGACCCGCACCGGCCGGATCACCGGCAGGTCGAAGCGCTGCTCGTACTCGGTGAAGTAGGCGGAAAGCACCTCGGCGGCCGGGCGGCCCGGGTCGGGCACGATCAGCGGCAGGTCCTGCAGGGCGTGGAAGCCGTGCACGTCGGCGTAGCGCAGCGAGGGCCAGTAGTGCTGCCAGGCGCCACCGGCGTGCGGGGCCGAGTCCAGCAGCACGTGGTCGATCCCGGCGCGGCGCAGGAAGTACGAGCTGGACAGGCCCGCCTGGCCCGCCCCGATCACCACCACGTCCGTGTCCACGACCACCGGAACGCCGGTGGGCGGGTGACCCATTCCCCTGCGGAAGGAAGGTCACACCCGCCCACCGGCACGACGACCGCGAGGGTCGGTCGCCGACTGGGACCTACGGGGCGCCGGTGGTCAGCGTGTAGCTGCCGGAGCCGCTGTAGGCGTGCACCCGGTAGCGGTAGTAGCCCGCGGTGCCGGCGTAGCTGACCTTCTCGGTGTTGCCGGGGCTGGCCGACTCGGCCACGTCCGCCCAGGCGCTGCCGTTCCACTTCTGCAGGTACAGGTCGAAGTCCGTGCCGGAGGGACCGCTGAGGCAGCCGGTGTGCGTGCCGGCGGCGGTGGACTGGTAGTAGCTGTTGTTCGGCTGGTACGCGCTGCCGCCGGCGCCGAGCGAACCGGAGTACGTGCCCTTGCCGCACTCACCGCCGGGCGGCGGGTTGCCACCGTCGGTGAGCAGGGTCAGTCCGTAGGTCTGCAGGATCTCGTTGACCGGCTGGAAGTAGGTGGTGCCACCCGAGCGGCAGTTGCCGGAGCCGCCGGAGGTGACCCCCTGGGCCTGGTTGCCCGCCAGCAGCGAACCGCCGGAGTCACCGGGTTCGGCGCACACGCTGGTCTGGATCAGCCCGGACACCGTGCCCTGCGGGTAGGTCACCGAGGAGTTGCGCGCCTGGATGGCGCCGCAGTGCCAGCCGGTGGTCGACCCGGACCGGCACACCGTGGACCCGACCGGCGCGTCCTGGGACCCGGCCACCGCCACCCGGCCGCCGCTGTAGTTGTTCACCGCGCCGACCGGGGTGTTGCCCGCGGCCACCTGCACCCAGGCGTAGTCGTTGCCGGGGAAGCTGGAGCCGCGGAAGGTGCCACTCGGGTTGCTGGTGGAGGCCCCGGTGTTGCCGCAGTGCCCCGCGGTGACGAACCCGCCGGTGACCGAGAACCCGACCGAGCAGCGCGAGCCCGAGCCGATGTTGTAGGCGTTGCCGCCGACCACGTCGATCAGCGGCCGGGCCTGCTCCAGGCTGGACTCGAACCGGACCGCGCCCGCCTGCGCCCCGCTGGCCAGCACGAACGCCCGCGCCGCGGCCAGCGCCTCCGGCCGGGACCGCACCACCACGCTGTTGCGGGCGGGGTCGACGTACCAGCCGTGCACCGTGCCGGGCGCCTTCGCCGCTGCACTGTCCAAAGTGGACTTGACCGCGTCCAGTACGGGTTCGGCGCGGCTCACCAGCTTCGGGATGCCACCGGCCTGGCGGACCGCCTCGGCGCGGGCCTGGCTGGTGACCCCGGCGACCAGGCGGCCGCTCGAGTCGAGCCAGGAGCCGCCGTCGGCGCTGGCGGCCACGCGCTTGCGCACCGAGCGCGCCAGGTCCTCCACGGCGAGCCGGGCGCGGGCCTGGTCGGCGGAGAGGCCAAGGTCGCGCTGGAGGGCGGCGAACAGGCCGGGGTCGACCTCGGCGGGCGCGCCGGCCGAGGACGGGGCCACCGCGGCGGACAACGCCATGGTGGTGAACGCGGCGACCAGCAACGCGGATAGGCGTCGGCTCATGCCGGTGTCTCCTTGGAGGGCAGGGATGCAGGGACCTGCACGTTAGGCCCGGCTCAGCCCGCGGAGGGAGATACCAGTTACCTCATACCGAAGCCGGGATGCCCCGCCAGCCACTCGGTGTAGCGGGGGCTGCGGCTGACCACGTCGGCGTAGGCGGCCAGCGCGTGCCCGGCCATCCGCTCCGCCGCCGCCGAGGTCTGGCCGTCGATGTGCCAGCCGATGAACTGCCGCCAGCGCAACGGGATGCCCGCGATCGGCACCGGGACCACGCCGGTCCACTCGCGGAAGGTCGGCTGGCACAGCGCGACCGCGTCCCCGGAGCGGACCAGGTCGACGCAGCTGACCACGTCCGCCTCGTACAGCTCCCTTGGCGCGAACCCGGCGCGGGCGCAGGCGGCGGCGAAGCAGTCGCCGAAACAGCCGTCGCCCGGGGTGGCCGCCCAGCGCGCCTCGGCCAGGTCGGCCAGCTCCAGCTCGTCCTTGTCCGCCAGCGGGTGGTCCTCCGGCAGCAGCACGAACACCGGGTCCACCGCGAGCAGCCGCCATTGCACGCCGGGCGCGTTCGGCGGCACGGCCTCCCCGCACGCCCCGACCAGTGCGAAGTCCAGGCGGCCGGCGGCGAGCAGCTCGGTCAGCTCGTCGCTGGAGTAGGAGGTGTGCGGGGAGATCCGCGCCTGCGGCCGGTCCGCGCCCAGGTGGTGCATGAGCCCGCCCAGCATCGGCCCGTTGGCCGAGCCGATCCGGAAGTGCGTTGCGCCCTCATCGCCTGCCGAGTTGGCCAGCCGTGCGGCCTCCTCGCGCAGCTCGTTGACCGCGGGCAGCAGCAGCCGGGCGCGGGCCAGCACCAGCTCACCCAGCTGGGTGGGCCGGGAGCCGCGCCGGTCCCGCTCGAACAGGGCGCCGCCCAGCGCGCGTTCGATCCGGTTGAGCTGGGCGGTGAGCGCCGGCTGCGCCAGACCGAGTTTGGCGGCCGCCTTGGTCACGCTGCCGGTGTCCGCGACGGTGCAGATCACCCGCAGATGCCGCAGCTCCAGTTCCATAAGACGACGCTAAATCCCTTGCCGCTCAGGCGGAAGGGTTTGCCTCCAGCGGAGGAAACCGGTGTTCGTTGCGATCGATCTTGGCATGCGCCTCGGCCGGGAGGTCCAGACCACAGACATCGGCGAAACGCACCAGGTAGAGCAGCACGTCGGCCACCTCGTCGGCGACCCGCTCGCGCAGCGCGCCACCGTCGAGCTGCTCGGCGATCTCCTTGTCGCCCAACCACTGCAGCTCGGAGACCAGTTCCCCGACCTCGCCGGAGAGCGCCATGGCGAGGTTGCGCGGGGTGTGGAACGGCTCCCACTCCCGCGCCGCCGCGAACTCCCGCAACCGGGGCACCAGCTCGTCAAATCCACGCATGCCCGAACCCTAGGCCGTATCCAATCGTTGCCTGAGCAGGGCCAGCTCCCGCCGCCGCCGCAACGGTGGAACAGCACCAGCACCTCGCGCTCGGCCGGCGGCACCTCGGCCAGCCCCGCCCTGATCGCCGGTACCTCCTGCACCGCATCGGCCGAGGCAGCCCCTTCAGCGCCGCGAGCCAGGCTTTCTGGGCCAGGTCGTCGGCGGTCTGCGGGGTGCTCATCCGGCGCAGGTAGGTCCACCGCGGCGGGTGCCAGGCCCGCACAGTCGGCATTCCGCCCCGCCAGGTTCACGACCCTGGGTAACGGCCTGGTCAGCCCCCGTGACCCGGCTTGCTGTCGATCTACCTAGTCATCCAGACTCGCACACGTGTTCGACCGAACGGTGCAACTCGCTCCCTCCCTTGGCCGGGTCTACGACCGCAGCAGACCGGTCTGGGTGGACCTCAACGAGCTGTACCGGCACGGCTTCCTCGGCGACGCCTCCTCCGCCACCCTGCTCATCCGCCAGCAGGGCCTGGTGGTCAGCGGCCGGGTCCCGGGCACCCTGCACGCCTGGCTGCGTACCGAGGAGGGCTACTGGGCGGGGCTGGTGTCCTTCTGCATCGCGGGCCGGGCGGAGAGCACGGTGCCGCCGCTGGCCCTCAAGCACCTGGTGCCGAGAGGGGCGCTGCGGCCGAGGGCGCCGGAGGAACGGGGAGGGGAGCGCCGGTACTAGGCGGCTCCTCGGCGCCGTCCTGGGAGGACGGCGCGGTGGACACCAGGGCCACCGGCACCTCCTCCGGCGGGGTGAAGGCCGAGTCGGGGCGCATCCGGGGTGGCTGGGCGGCCCAGGGCTTCAGGCTCTGCAGCACGTCCTCGTAGAAGCGGTTGATCGCCTCCAGCACGGAGTCGATGAACGAGCCCCGGCCGGTGCCGCGCTTGCCGCCCAGCGGAAAGGTCTGCGCCACCCGGAAGGACCTGATCTCCTTCTTCGGGTCCTCGATGAGCACCGCCGGATCAAGCCGCACCGCGCGCAGCAGCTCCGCCGCGCCCGCGCCCCTGGCGTGCAGCGCGAAGGACTCCAGCCGCACCTGCTCTGGGGCGTCCTTGAGCTGCCGCACCAGCCAGTTGACCCGGGTGGTCGGCCTGCCCTCCCTAGGCGCGTCGAGGTCCACCTGGCAGCACACCTGGTTCGCGCGCAGGTCCGCGGTCACCCGCAGCGTGCCGACCGTGTCCGGGATGCGGATGCCACCGCTGAACGTGCCCCCGTTGACCAGCTGTGCCACCTGGCTCTGCACCCGCAGCTGCGGTTCGGCCAGCTCACGGCGGCTCAGCGCGGGCACCACCTCGGCGCCGAGCTTGCGGCCCAGCTGCAGCCCGGCGAAGCGCAGCAGCGCGTCGAAGCGCAACGCGACCTCGGCCGCGGCGGCGTCGGTGGCGCGCAGGGTGCCCGCGCCGACCGCCTCACGCAACCGCACCCAGCTGGGACCCATGTCCTCGAAGGCCATCGCGCCCGACCGCGGGTGCTCCAGGTACCGGATCAGCTCGCCGAGGATCCACGCCTGGTCCGGGTCGGCGACCCCGCGGTGCTCCTTCTGCAGCACCGCCTCGCAGAGCACGTGCGTCCAGGACCAGTGGTGCAGCGCGACCTTGCGCAGCTTGCGCTTGTCGACCTTGGCCGGGTGCTGGCCCGGCATCGCCGGGATCTGGTTGGAGATGGTGATCAGCGCGTCGAAACCCTGTTCCCGCGCCAGGTCCAGGTAGTTCTCCAGCTGTTCGGCGCCCAGCTCGTTCGTGCCGGTCTTGACCTCCACCAGCGCGGTCCAGCTCCGCTGACCCCTGCTGACCCGGATCAGGCCATCCGGGATGACCTTGCGCTCGCCCAGCTGGAACGGGACCTCGATGTAGGTCCGCACGGCGCCGGCCGGGGCGCCCAGCGGCTGGGTGAGCACCCGGCCGAACTCGCGCACCGCGGCGAGCACCGCCAGCAGCGCGGAGGTCGCGCGCCGCTCCTGCTCCTCGGCGCCGTTGATGCCGGACGTCGGGATCAACCGGGCGGAATGCCAGGACTCCTCGGACAAGAACGCCTCCCCCGCACGTGGTCGGCGCTCCTCCGGCCGACGCTGCACACACGGAGCGTCGTGAATTGCTGACCCGGCGTTAGCGATCTTCCGCGGCGTTGTCCGATCGTGTCCGCTCAGCCCCGGTAGTGCCCCGGCCAGTCCGCGTGCCGGATCCGCCTGATCTCCCGCACCCCGCCCACCGTCCCCCACTCATCCCGCCCCAGCCGCGACAACGGCCGCAGCAGCTCCACGGATGGCAGCCCGTCGTGGACCACCTCCGCCGCCACCGCCGCGTGCACCACCCGCCCGAACACCACCGTGGAGTCACCCAGCCGCAGCGTGCTGTGCAGCACGCACTCCAGCGCGGCGGGGCTGGTGGCGGCCCGGGGTGGCTTGACCTTGAGGCTGGGTTCGCGGGGGATGCCGACCGCGTCGAACTCGCTGGTGGCCGGCGGGAAGTCGGTGCCGGTGGCGTTGACCTGGGCGAAGTTCGGCTCGTTGGCCAGGTTCACCACGAACTCGCCGGTGGCCTCCACGTTGGCCAGGGTGTCCTTGCGGCCCACCGAGGTGAACTGCACGATCGGCGGGTCGACGCAGGCCACGGTGAAGAACGAGTGCGGGGCGAGGTTGTCCACGCCCTCGGCCGAGACCGTGGACACCCAGGCGATCGGGCGGGGCAGCACCACGGCGGTGAGCAGGCGGTAGAACTGGCCGGAGCCGGTGGCCTCCGGGTCGAAGTCCAGGCGCATGCCCCCGATCCTCGTTCAGCGATGCCGGCGCAGCAGCTCGGCCTCCCACTGGCCGCGGATCATCTCGGTGAGCGTGGACTGCCGGGGTGACCAGCCAAGACGTTGCCTGATCAGCGAGTTGTCGCCGACCGAGCGCGCGGACTCGCCGGAGTTGGCCGGGCGGTGCGTGACGCGGATCTCCCGGCCGGTCACCTCGCGCACGGTGTCCACGATCTCGGTCACGCTGGCCGGGATGGCGCCCACGTTGTACACGTCGAACCGGCCGGGCGTGGCGTCCTCCAGCGCCGCGACCATGGCCCTGGCCACGTCGTTGACGTGCACGAAGTCCCGGACCGCCGAACCATCGCCGTTGATCTCCACCGAGGGCAGGTGGCCGGCCGCCACGCCCACCGTCCTGGTGATGATCCGGGTGTCGTCGTAGTCGCCGAGCTCGCCGACCGCGCCGGCGATGTTGAAGATCCGCAGCACCACCGCGCCCAGCCCGCCGGTGGCCACCTGCCAGCGGATGGCCTCCTCGGCGGCGACCTTGGAGGCGGCGTAGGGGTTCTGCGGGGCGACCGGGGTGGTCTCGTCGATGGGCTGGCGCTCCGGGTTGCCGTAGACGCTGGCGGTGGAGGCCATCACCAGCCTCGGTTTCACCCCGGTGACCTCGGCCTGCCTGGCCAGCGCCTCCAGCACGTGCAGGGTGCCGCCCAGGTTGACCCGGTAGTACAGCGTGGGGTGCGCGAAGGCCTCGCGGATCCTGGTCAGCGAGACCAGGTGCACCGCGGCGTGCACCCCGTCCGCGGCCGCGAGCAGGCCCTCGCCGTCCAGCACGTCGCCCCTGCGCAGCTCCACCCCCTCGGGCACGTTCACCACTGAGCGGTGGACCAGCGCCACGACCTCGTGGCCGGTCTGGGAAAGTTGGCGTACCACGGCTTGTCCCACATAGCCGCTCGCGCCGGTGACCAGGACTCGCATACCACCATCTCACCAGAAGGAAATGGGTGCACCGGCAAGTTTTGTGGCCTTCACACGGAGGTCGGGATTACCTTACTCCGGTAGGGAGAAACGCTGTGACAGGGAGTTGTTCGCATTGGGCCGTTCGGGGCATTATCTGCTGGCTATCGGGTGAGTAGTGGACCTTTCCCCTCCATATTCCCCAGCGCCAACGTCGACCCTTCCTCTATGAGCGCGGAAGGGCTCGGGGCGGCCAGCCGGGTTTTACTGGCCGACGTCGGGCGTCGTCGCAGCGTGCGCCGGGGCACGGTGCTGTTCAGGCAGGACAACGAGTCGGACTCGGTCCTGCTGGTCGAGCACGGCCTGCTGCGCATCTCGGTGGTCAGCCAGGACGGCACCGACAGCGTGCTCGCGCTGCGCGGCAGCGGTGAGCTGGTGGGCGAGTTCGGCGCGATAACCGCACGTCGGCGCTCGGCCACCGTGGTCGCGCTGACCGACTCGACGGTCGTGGTGATCGCCTCGGCCCGGTTCCGCTCGCTGCTGCGCCAGTTCTCCGGCCTCGCCTGTGACGTGCTGTCGTTACTGGTCACCCGAGTGGATGAATCTGACCGGCGGCGGCTGGAGGTGGGCACCTGCACGGTGTCCCAGCGGCTGGCCCGCTTCCTCGGCGAGCTGGCCGCCACGCACGGCACCGAACGGGCCGACGGCGGGGTGGAGATCGCCGCGCAGCTGACCCAGGAGGAGCTGGGCAGCGCGATCGGCGCGACCCGTGAGTCGGTGTCCAGGGCGCTGGCCGAGCTGCGCGACGACGGCCTGCTGTCCACCGCGCGGCGGCGGATCACCATTCTGGCCCCCACCCGGCTGGACTCCTACCTTGGGACGTAAGACTGAATCACACCTCAAAAGTGCGTTGGATCACAGATTGACCTGCGGTTTTAGGGTAAACACACGCTGATGCAATACCACCCGGTGCATTTCTCGATCGTGGTCGTGGACATCGCGAAGTTCGGCACCAGAGATGACCGGTTCCAGCTGCTGCTGCGCAGCGGGCTGACGGCTGTGCTCAAGCAGGCCTTCGAGGAGTCCGGCATCGACTGGGACGAGCTCGCGATCGAGGACCGCGGGGACGGCAAGTGCCTGCTCATCCCCGCCTCGGTGTCCAAGGTCCGGCTGCTGGACCCGCTGATCGGCAGGCTCGCCGTCGCGCTGCGCCAGCACAACCAGTTCACCAGCGAGCAGGGCCAGATCCGGCTGCGCATGTCGGTGCACGCCGGTGAGGTGCACCGGGACCGGGACGGCTGGTCCGGCACCGACCTGAACTTCGCCTTCCGGCTGGTCGGCAGCGAGGCGCTCTACGAGGTGCTGGCCGCGGTGCCGGAGGCGGAGCTGGTGGTGATCGTCTCCGAGGCCATCCACAACGCGGTGGTGCGGCACGGCTACGGCGCGGTCGACCCGGCCTCCTTCCACCAGATCGAGGTGCACCGCAAGGAGGTCAGCGCGGAGGCGTGGGTGCACGTGCCCGGCATCCTGGCCCCGCTGGCCCGGCTGGAGCTCGACAGCGGCAGCAGCGGCCCGCCCGCGATCACCGTGCGCGGCAACGTCAACGGTGACGTGGTCGGCAGGGACAAGCACGTCGGCGGGCCATGGTGAGTGCCGACCGCGTCGGAGGACTGGCCGAACCGCTCCCGGATCGGGCACACCACGGGGTCGACCACACCGGCCGGTCAGGCGGCGAGGGCGAGGGCGGCCCGAACCGGGACGCCGCGCGGGCGCTGACCATCGACAAGATCAAGGAACAGCTGAGCAGCCCGGCCCGGCTGCTGGACTCGGTCTCGCTGGTGGAGGAGATCCACCGCCAGGTCAGCACGCTGCGCCCGGCAGGCGGTGGGCAGGCGGCCGCGCCGATCGTGATCATGGGCGATGTCACCGGCGACGTGGTCGGCCGGGACTCCTTCGCCGGCCGCCGCGGTAGCGGGGTGGACACCGCCGAGCCGGTGGCCAGGCGGGTGGCCGCGCCGGTGCTGGCCGGTTTCCGCGGCGCCTTCGTCGAACCGGGCAGCGCCGCGGCGATCAGGGCCAGGCTGGCCAGGCCGGGGCTGGTGCTGCTGGCCGGGCCGAGGGGCTGGGGCAAGACCGCGCTGGGCATGGTGCTGCTGGATGAGCGCTGCCACGGCGAAGTGTACGAGTTCGAGCCGATCGAGGACCTGCTGCGGCTGCCCACCGGCGCGCTCAAGTCCGGCCGTGGCTACCTGGTCACCGACCTGCCGCCGCACGTGCTGGCCGCCGCCCGTGGCGCGGACCTGCACCGGCTGGACGAGGAGGTCACCGCGCGCGGCGCCCGGCTGGTGCTCACCGTGGCCGGGGCGGGCGTGGCGGAGAAGCCCTGCCAGCTGCCGGTGGCCGACCACCCCGAGCCCAGGGCGCTGGTGCTGGCCCACCTGGGCAGGCTGCTGGCCGCCGACCGGATCGCCGAGCTGACCGGGCAGCGCGCGGTCGCCGAGCTCATCGAGGGCAGCTGTCAGGAGCCGTTCGAGGCGGCCTCGCTGGTCCGGCTGGCCGAGGAGCTGGCCAGGCTGGACCGGCTGGACCGCGGCGCGGGGGCGGCCGAGATCGCCCAGCGGCTGACCGTGCGCTCCAAGGAGGAGCTGCGCGCCTGGCTGGACGAGGTGTCCTCGCCGGACCGGGCGTTCCTGCTGTGCGTGGCCATGTTCGACGGCCTGGCCTACGGCACCGTGGTGGACCTGGCCGAACGGCTGGACCGGCTGACCACCGGCCGGGCCGCGGCCAGGGTGGACGGGCCGCCGCACGGGCGGCAGGCCCGCTGCGAGCGCACCCGCACCGAGATCCTGCGGGCCTGGAGCCACACCCCGTACGGCCGGGTGCCCACCGAGATCGTCCGGCTGCGCCAGCCCGACCACCGGCCGTGGATCGTGGACCAGCTGTGGTGCGCCGGCTACTACGGCCGCCCCGCGCTGCTGCGCTGGCTGCGTGAGCTGGGCACGCACCACGCCCGGCCGGTGCGCGGCGGGGCGGGCGCGGCGGTCGGGCTGCTGATGTCCAGGGAGTTCGAGACCTTCCGCAGGGCCGTGCTGGAGCCCTGGGCCGCAGGCGAGGACCCGGCAGGCCGGGAGGCCGCGCTGGTGGCCCTGGGCGTGGCCGCCGGCGACTTCCAGCTGACCGGGGCGGTGGTCCGGCTGGCGCACAGCTGGTCCCGCTCCGGGGAGTGGCAGCTGCGCCGCACCGCGGCCCGCGCCTTCGGCGAGTCCCTGGGGCACCTGGTGCCGGACACCGCCTTCGAGGTGCTCGGCGAGCTGGCCGGGCAGTCCGATCCCGGTGGGGTGTTCGCCATCTCGCAGAGCCTGGTGGAGCTGGCCCGCTCCGCCGACGACGCGCTGCTGGCCACCGTGATCACCACCGTGGAGAGCTGGGCGACCTCGCACCGGGCGCACCGCAGGCACGTCGGGGTCTACGGGTTCCTCCAGCTCTGCGCCGACCTGTGCCGTCCTGGCGAAAGCAGCGCGCCGCGGCTGTTGCAGTGGGCTGACCAGGGGGCGGAGCCGACCTCGGCGCTGGCCGGGCTGTGGCGGCGGGCGCTGATCGACCCGCTCGTCAATCGCCCGGCCAGGTGGGTGCTGCGCTGGTGGGCACAGTCCTGCGAAGGTGATACCGCCGCCACCACGGCCCTGGCCAGGCTGGCCCGCTCCATCGCGAGACTGCCGAGGGAGGTTGAGATTCTGCGTCGCGCCGCGCTCACCTGGCCGGACGCCGACCCGCCAGCCACCGCGGCCGCGGCCGCGGTGCTCGACGCGCTGTCGTCACCAGTCCGAGGAGCACGGCCTTGACCGCACCCCATGACGAGCACACGGCGGAACCGCACCTCACCGCCGACCTCCGCAGCCCCATCCGCAGTGAGATCGAGCTGCCGGCCCGCAGAATGCTGGCCGGCCGCCCAGCGCCCCGCCCGCACACCACGTTCGTGCTGTCCACGGTGGACGGCAACGTGTACGTGCCGCCCCGGATGCCCAGCCCGCGGGAGTGGCGCTCCGGCGGCGTGCGCTGGCTGTACGAGGTGGACCTGGCCGACCACTGGGCGCTGACCAACGTGCTGCTGCCCTGCCACGGCGACCTGTTCCAGTTCCACACCGAGCTGGAGTTCGGCTGGCGGGTGCACGACCCGGTGCAGGTGGTGCGCAACCGGCTCACCGACGCGGTCGAACTGTGCCGCAGGCACCTGCTGGCCCAGCTGCGCCAGGAGTCCCGCCGGTTCGACCCGGCGGCGACCGCGCTGGCCGAGACCGCGCTCAACCAGCTGCCCGCGATCGCGCCGACCGCGCTGCCCGAGGGCGTCACGCTGTTCCGCTGCCACGTCCGGATCACCCAGGACAAGCGGCTGCGCGAGCACCGGCTGGCCATGCTGGCCGACCAGCAGCAGGGCGAGCTGATCGTGACCAGGGCGCAGCGGCTGCGCAGGCTGGTCGAGGACGGGCACTACGCGGTGCTCGCCCTGCACCTGGCCGAGCACCCCGGCGACACCGCGAAGGTGGTGCAGCTGCTGGCCGAGCAGGAGAAGCTGAGCCTGGACACCAGCCGCGGCATCGTGCAGTCCCTGCTGGACTCCGGCTTCGCCCAGGACGTGGACATCGACCAGCTCGGCGGCGAGGCGCTGCGCCGGGTGCTGGCGCACCTGCAGGCCGGTCCCGGCCGGGCGCTGCGCGAGTTCGCGGCCAACCGCACCCAGCTGCCGGAGATGCCGGACTACCCGGCCGCCTCGCGGTTCCCGCCCGACCCGCGCAACGGCCAGCAGTCGCTGTAGACCCGACCGGTGGAGGATTGTCCTGAAGTCGGTCATGTGCGAAAAAGTTTGACATGTTCGCGCGTGTGCTCGGCCGGGCGGCACTCGCCCTGCTGGTGACGACCTTGGCGCTGGTGAGCACGGCCGCTCCGGCCGCGGCCCTCCCCGGCGCGTTTCTGCCCGCGCTGGGCGCGGGCAACCGGGGCGCCGATGTGCTGGCGCTCCAGCAGCTGCTGCGTCAGCACGGGCAGGGCCCACCGGCCGACGGGGTGTACGCGGCCGGCACCACCACCGCGGTCCGCGCCTTCCAACAGGCCAAGGGCCTGGCCGTGGACGGCATCGCGGGCCCGGCGACCTGGGGCGCGCTGCTGGTGACCCTGCGCCAGGGCGCGACCGGCGCCGCGGTGTCGGCACTCCAGGCCCAGCTCAACGCCAAACGCAGGCTGAGCCTGCCGGTCAACGGCAGCTTCGACGCGGCCACCCGGTCCGCGGTACTGGCCTTCCAGCAGCACGCCGGGATCGGCGCGGACGGTGTGGCCGGCCCGGACACCTGGCGAAACCTGTTGTGGCACTACGACTACCCGGACCTGGCCACCCTGTGCGACCAGGACCCCGACGGCAACGGCACCGCCAACTGGGGCACCGGCGCGACCATCGGCCAGCTGGAGGCGGCGGCGCGGTCCTTCGCCGGCACCGGCCAGGGCAAGGTGCCGCTGGGCGATGTCAGCAAGGAGCACGGCGGCGACATCGCCGGCCACGCCAGCCACGAGGTCGGCATGGACGTCGACCTGTGGCCGATCCGCGCCGACAGTGCCCAGTGCACCGCGGGCCGGATCACCTGGCGGGACCCCGCCTACGACCGCGCCGCCACCAGGGCGCTGGTGCGGGCGTTGCGCTCGACCGCGGCCGGCCGGGTGAAACTGATCTTCTTCAACGACCCCGAGCTGATCAGGGAGGGCCTGACCACCAGGTATGACAACCACGACAACCACCTGCACATCCGCTACTGCGCCCCGGTGCACCCCAATCCGCTCTACGCCTGTTGATCTCCGCCGGTCTGTGGTCTGCTTCCCGGGTGAGCGAACAGCTGAGCTGGCTGACCGGCCGGATCATCACCCGGGACATGCCCCGGTACGACGAGGTCTGCACCGGGTGGAACAGCCGGATCCGGCACCGCCCCGAGGTCGTGATCGCCCCGGCTGACGCCGCCGACGTGCAGGCCGCGGTCCGCTTCGCCGCCGAGCTGAGCCTCCCGGTCCGCGTCCAGTCCACCGGCCACGGCGCGCTGGCCCCGGCCGAGGGCGGCCTGCTGATCGACACCAGCGGCCTCACCGGCATCCGCCTGGACCCGGTGGCCCGCACCGCCGAGATCGGCGCGGGCATCCGCTGGCAGGAACTACTGGAAGCCGCCCACCCCCACGGTCTGGCAGGGCTGTCCGGCTCCTCCGGCAACGTCGGCGTCACCGGCTACGCCCTCACCGGCGGCTCCGGCTGGCTGGCGAGAAAATATGGACTCTGCGCCGACACCATCCTGGCCGCCGAGATCGTCACCGCCAACGGCCGCCTCCGCTGGGTCGACGCCGACCGCGAACCCGAGCTGTGGCAAGCAGTCCGCGGCGGCGGCCCCAACGTCGGCGTGGTCACCAAGCTTCGCCTGCGCCTGTTCGAGGTCCCCCGCGTCTACGCCGGCGCCACCTACTGGCCGATCGAGTCCGCCCCGGAAATCTTTGCGCTGTACCGGGAATGGGCCGGCGGAACCCCGCTGGAACTGACCTCCGCGCTGACCTTCCTCCAGTACCCGGCCAGCCCCGCCCTCCCGGAACCGCTGCGGAACCGGACCCTGGTCGCGTTGCGCGCCGCTTACGCCGGTGGCGCTGGTGGCGCCGAGGAGTTGTTGCGCCCCTTGCGATCCCGGCCGGGAGTCGTGCTGGACACGTTCCGGGAGATGCCGTACCGCGAGATCGACACGGTGACGAACGATCCGGTGAAACCCATGCCACGCACGGGATATTCGACCGCGGTCACGGAGCTGCCGGAGGCGTTGGTGGAACTCGCCAAGCCGGGGGAGTCGTTCGTGACACTGGAGGCCCGGCACGTCGCGGGCGAGGGGGCTCGGCTGGGGGCGACGGGGGCGGAGTTCCTGGTGTACACGATGGCGGTGACACCGGATGAGACGAGCGTGGCGGAAGCTGGGGAGTTCGGGCGGCGGGTGGAAGCGGCTTGCGCGCCTTGGCGGACCGGGCAGAACCTGTTGAGCTTCCTGCTGGCGCCTGCGGAGGCCGGCGGGTTGGCGGAGCAGGTGGCTGGGGCGTTGCCTGGGGAGTATCGGGGGCGGTTGGCGGAGGTCAAGGCGCATTACGACCCGGCGGGGTTGTTTGGTGGGGATCGGCGGTTGGCGGGGCCGTAGGTGCGGTGGGGGCTGGGGTTTGGTGGGGCGGCTGGGGCTTGGCAGGCGGCTGGGTCGGCGGGGCCGTAGGTGTGGTGGGGCGGCTGGGTTTGGTGGGGCCGGTCGGGGGCTTGGTGGCGGACGTGGGCTTGGTGGCGGGCGTGGGATTGGTGGACGGCTGAGCTGGCGGACCGATCGGCGGCTTGGTGGGGTGGTCGAGGCGTGGCGGTGCGGGCGGGGTTGGTGGGCCGGTCGGGGTTGGCGGGCCGGTCGGAGTTGATGGGGCGGCTGAGCTTGGCGGGGCTGGCAGGGGGTTGGTAGGGCGGTCGTGGGGTTGGGGGACGGCTGAGCTTGGTGGGGCGGCTGGGTTTGGTGGGGCCGGTCGGGGGCTTGGTGGGGCCAGTCGTGGGGCTGGTGGCGGACGTGGGCTTGACGGGCGGACTGTGGGTTGGCGGCGGTCGTCGGGTTGGTGGGCACGATGGGTTTGGCGGGTCGACCCCAGGGGCGTTGGCGGCTGCTGCCGGGCAATCCTTCTCGGCTTCAAGACGACCGGTCATCTACGAGGTCAGGTGAAGATGACCGGTCATATACAGATCTGACTTGAGATGACCGGTCATATTGGACGCCAGCTGAGTTGAGACGACCGGTCACATTGGGGGCTCGCGCGCTCAATATGACCGGTCATCTTATAGGGAACGGTGCTAGCCCAAGATGACCGGTCGTATAGCGGCATCCCCAGTTAAGGCGACCGGTCATATTGAGGGCTCAGCACCTCAAGACGACCGGTCATATTCAACTGGCCAACCCCTTCGCGAGACCCGCGACGAGAGGCGGCGGGCTTGCCTCGTCAACCCAACCAGAGTCGCGTCACCAAGAAGAAGACCACCCGACTCCGCAGGTGGTCATCCCCCAGAAAAGCCCTGATCAGGCGGCCTGCTGACCTTCAGTCGTCGCCGGCTTGCGGTTCATCAGCACCGCGATGGTGATCATTGCGCCCACAGCGGCGACGCCGATGCCGGCCCAGGGCTGGTAGTCCTCGATGAGGCTCATGAAGGTGAACTGGAAACCGATCATGGGCAGGAGGAAGGAACCGACGCCCAGGATGAGAAGCAGGATGCCGAACTGCACGGTGTACTCCTTGAACAGTGGAACGAGCGGTGGACTGTAACCCGTTCGGGGGGCTGCCAGGAGTGGATTTGGCGCAACGGTTATCCGAGTGCGGCCAGGGGGTGTGGTTCAGGTGCGGGTGACGTGGGCGGGGCGTTCCCAGCGGCGTTCGCGCAGGGTGGTGTGGTCGGCGATCATGCGGTGGGCCAGGCGGTCGACGGCGGCGGTCAGCTCCGCTTCCCGGGTGGGGTCTTCGGTGGCCAACAGCTCGGTCAGCCAGTCTCGCCAGACGGCGGTGAGGCGGACGATGGCCTGTTCGCCGTCGGGGGTGAAGCTCAGCCAGTCGCCTTCGCGGGCGAGCAGGCCGCGCTGGACCAGGTCCGCGACCGTGGGTTCCAGGATCCGGGGTGGCAGGTCAAGGGGGTCGGCGATCTCGGTGAGGGTGGTGCGGCCTTCCTGCTTGCTGTTGCGGTAGATCTGCGCCAGCAGCCAGGCGTCGGCCTCGTCCATGCAGTCGCGCAGGCGTTCGCGGAGCAGGGGGCGCAGCTCCTTGCGCCTGCGTTGCCAGACGGCGGCGACGGACTTCTCCAGCTCCTGTTCGTTCGTGTGGGACTCGGGCATGCCGAAGCCCTCGCCCAGGTCGCCTGCCTTGTCCCGGACCGAGTCGCGGAGCTGGACGGCGGGGAGCAGCCAGGCGATGGCGAAGGCCAGCAGCGCCACCGGGACGGCCCAGGTGAAGACCGTTTGCAGGCTGTCCTGGTAGGCCGTGGCCAGCGGGGTGAGCAGTTCCGGGGGCAGGTGGCGGACCATCTCCGGGTTGGCCGCGGCGCCGGGGTCGAAGCCGGGGGGCAGGTTGGCGCCGGCCAGGTTCGCGGTCAGCTGGGCGGAGAAGATCGCGCCGAAGACCGCGACGCCGAAGGAGCTGCCCAGGGTACGCAGGAAGGTGACGCCGCTGGTGGCCGCGCCCAGGTCGGCGTAGTCGCAGGTGTTCTGCACCGCGATCACCAGCACCTGCATGCCCAGGCCGAGACCGGCGCCGAGCACGAACATGTACAGCGAGGCGGTGCCGAAGGTGGTCTCGCGGTCCAGGTGGGACATCAGCCACAGGCCGGCCGCGGTGACACCGGTGCCGATGATCGGGAAGTGCCGGTAGCGGCCGGTGCGGCCGACCCAGCTGCCGCTGAAGATCGAGGCGGCCATCAGGCCCGCGACCATCGGCAGCATGCGCAGGCCCGACCCGGTGGCCGAGTGGCCCTGCACCACCTGCAGGAAGATCGGCAGGTAGGTGATGCCGCCGAACATGGCGAAGCCGATCACGAAGCTGAGCACGCCGGAGACCGAGAACACCCGGCCGCGGAACAGCCGCATGGGCAGCACCGGCTCGGTGGCGCGCAGCTCCACCAGCACGAACAGCGCCACCGCGACCAGCGAGACCACGCCGAGCCAGAGGATCTCCGGCGAGTCCCAGGCGTAGGTGGTGCCGCCCCAGCTGGTCAGCAGGGTCAGGCCGCCCGCGCCGAGGGCCAGCAGCAGGATGCCCAGGTAGTCGATCACCGGGCGGGCGCCCTTGGGCACCTTGGGCATCACCGCGCCCGCGACCAGCAGGACCAGCAGGCCCAGCGGCACGTTGATGTAGAACGCCCAGCGCCAGCTGAGCTGGTCCACGAACAGCCCGCCCAGCAGCGGACCGGCCACCGTGACCACGCCGAACACCGAGCCCATCAGGCCCTGGTACTTGCCGCGCTCGCGCAGCGGGATCAGGTCGGCCACCAGCGCCATCGAGGTGACCATCAGCCCGCCGGCGCCGAAGCCCTGCAACGCCCGCGCCGCGACCAGGCCGAACATGCCGGTGGCCATCCCGCAGAACAGCGAGCCCGCGGTGAACAGCGCCACCGAGACCTGGAAGACGATCTTGCGGCCGAACAGGTCGCCGAACTTGCCGAACAGCGGGGTGGCGATGGTCTCGGCCAGCAGGTAGCCGGTGACCACCCAGGACAGGTGGTTCGCGCCGCCCAGCTCGCTGACGATGGTGGGCAGCGCGGTGGCCACGATGGTCTGGTCCAGTGCGGCCAGCAGCAGGCCGAGCACCATCGCGCCGAAGACCACGTTGGTGCGGGAACCGCGCTCGACCTCTGCCGCAGCCGTCATGCTTGGCAAACTAGGGCGGGTTCCCCTGGGCCCGCTGGGCGGCGGTGGTCGCTCGTTTGGTTGAAAGCGGGCCGATGATCCCGTCGGCCACCCGGTCGATGAGCTGCTCGTCCGGCGGCACGCCGCGCACCAGCAGCTGGAACAGGTACAGCGCGCCGATCAGGTCCTGGAGGATGTCCAGGTCCACGTCGGGAGCCAGCTCGCCGCGCTCGGCGGCGCGCTGGACCACCAGCTGGGCCAGGTCGGGGCCGCCCTGCTGCATCCGCTCCAGGTAGAGCCTGGCCAGCTCCTCGTCCCGGCGGCTGCCCTCCAGCAGGCCGATGACCAGGCCGCGGGTGTCGGCGTCGGTCTGGGTGACCGCCCAGCGGCCCAGGAACCGGAAGTCCTCGACCAGTGAGCCGGTGTCCGGGCAGTCCGGGCTGGCCTGGTAGGTGTGGATGGCGTCGATGATCAGCGCGGCCTTGGACGGCCAGCGCTGGTACAGGGTGGCCTTGCTGGCCTGGACGCGGCGGGCCACCAGGTCCATGTTGAACCGCTCGTAGCCGACCTCGGCGAGCACCGCGCGGGCCGCGGTCAGCACCTCCCGGTACCGGTCCGGGTCGCTGAGCGGGACCTTCTTCCGCGAGGCCATCAGTGCGGCCCGCCGGGTAGCCGGTGCTGGTCCAGCTCGTGCGCCTCGGCCAGCTTGGTCAGCAGCTCGTGCAGGCTGCGCCGCTCCTGCTCGGAGAGCGGGGCGGTGATCTCCGCGTCGTGCGTGGCCGCCTCGGTCAGCGCGGTCTCCAGCAGCTCCCGGCCCCGCTCGGTGAGGTGCAGGGCGTAGGCGCGGCGGTCAGCTGGGTTGCGTTTGCGCTGCACCAGGCCGCGCGCCTCCAGGTCGTCGACGAAGGCGACCATCCGGCTGGGCGCGATCCGCATCCGCTCGCCGATGGCCTGCTGGGACTGCCCCTCGGCCGCGGCCACCACGCGCAGCAGGCCGACGTGCCTTGGCTCCAGGTCCAGTGGGGCCAGCCGTTCGGCGAACCGCCTGGCCGCGGTGAACCCGAGCTGCGCCAACAGGAACGCCGAGCTGCCGCCATGGGGATAGCCGCCGTGGTGCATGGGGGCACTCTACTGCCGGGGCAACAATTCCCCGGTTGAACGATTTTCCACTGGACGCGCTCCGTTGTGGGTTGCTCACCGACGGCGACCACACCAGGATCGAGGACGTGGCTGTGACGTGGTCGAGGTGGCGTGAACTTCCGGGTGCCTGGGCGACCGCGGTCACCCGTCCCCGCTGGCAGTTGGTGCTGGCCTGCCCGATCTCGCTGTGGGTGCTGCTCTGGGTCGGCGCCCAGTTCAACACCACCGGCGCGGTGTTCAGCCCGCTGGACGTGCCGCGCGCGGTGCTGTCGCGTTTTGGCCAGGGCGCGGCGGGCTGGCTGGACGTGGTCGGCGGCTGGCTGCGCGATCCGGCGCACGCCGGGCTGCTCACCGCGACCGCCTGGGCGGCCGGGCTGCTGTGGGCGGCCACCACCGAGCGGACCCTGCTGCCCGCGCTGGCCGGCTGGCTGCTGGTGATGGCCGCGGCCGAGGGACTGGGCTACCAGCCGGCGATCTCCAGGGCGGTGCTGGTGCTGGCCGGGTTCATCGCGCTGCTGGCGCTGTGCGCGCTGCCCGGCCGCGGCAAGCTGGTCGACCGCAGGGCGCGGCTGCTGCCGGTGGACGTGCTGACCGCCGGGGCGGTCGCGGCTGCCCTTTCGGGCATGGTTCCGCTGCTCGCGCCGGGTTTGGCCGTCACCAGGCTGCTGCGGCCCTACCTGACCAAGCCCGCCCGGCCGGACCCCTCCCGGTCGCTCATCCCCGCGGCCCGCCCGCCGATCGAGGCGATTACCCCGCCGAAGGTCCCTCATGCGGGTGAAATGAGGTCACCGAGTCGTAACGAGTCGACTGTGGCCGATGTCTCCGAGTGATCGAGATGAGACTAAACGGTAGCGGCCCTGTTGCTCCAATCGGGTCTAAGTATTACGCCATGTGGAGTAAAAGCTGACTACCGGTCAGTTGCGTCCCCCGTTCGGACGATTTTTGTCTGTTTTTGACGTCGACTACCTTCCGAGCGGCGGGGGAGTTTCACGCAGCGCGGAATCTACGGGGACTAGAGG
Organism: Crossiella sp. NPDC003009; assembly: GCF_053591555.1. Taxonomy (NCBI): domain Bacteria; kingdom Bacillati; phylum Actinomycetota; class Actinomycetes; order Pseudonocardiales; family Pseudonocardiaceae; genus Crossiella; species Crossiella sp. NPDC003009. The sequence continues at coordinate 160,027 of NZ_JBSFUA010000009.1, forward strand.
CTTCAGCCTGGGCGCGGCCAGGCGGCTTTCGGTAAGTCACCGACAGGCAGGCGTTGACCGTTACCTGGTCTCGGGGGATTAGGTAACAAACGTGGCTCTCCCATGCCCAAAAAATGGTGGCGTAACCGCGAGGTGAATAAGTGCGAGCCGCTTTGTGGCAAACGGGAGAGAAGAAAGTATCGGCAACCGAGGCCCCCGCGTTACAGGCCCGGAAGGTTTTCGCAGGGTGGGAGCTGCGATACCAGCTGGCGGTCGTGGTGGGAGACCTGCTGGCCATCGTGTGCGCGGTGGTCGCGGTCGGTGTGTTCGTGATCAATGAGACGCCGGGAACGGGGCGTCTTGAGCTGTTGCTGGGTCTGGTCACCGCGGCTACCGCGGTGCTGGCCCTGCCGCTGAGCCGGGCCTGGGACCCCCGGGTGCTGGGACAGGGTCCCGAGGAGTTCCGCCGGGTCGGGCGCGCCGCGCTGACCGGCATGGTGGTGCTGGCGCTGGCCGCGCTGGCCATCCAGGCACAGGGGATGCGGGGCTGGGTGTTCGCCGCGCTGCCCGCCTTCGCCGGGATCGCGATCCCGGTCCGCTACCTGCTGCGCCGGGTGCTGCACCGGCGGCGCCGGCAGGGCAGCTGCCTGTTGCCGGTGCTGGCCGCGGGCAGTCCGGAGGCGGTGCGCGACCTGATCGAGCGCACCCGCAAGGACTCGCACCTGGGCTGGCGGGTGGAGGCCGTGTGCACGCCGCGCGGCGCAGGCGCGGGCATCCGGGTGCCGGGTGAGATCGCCGGGGTGCCGGTGGTCGGCGACCTGGACGACCTGGTCGACCGGGTCCGGCTGGGCGGCTACCGGATGGTGGCCGTGGCCGGGTCCACCGACTGGACCCCGCCGCGGTTGCAGCAGCTGGCCTGGCAGCTGGAGGGCAGCACCGCCGAGCTGGTGGTGGCGCCCTCGCTGGTGGAGATCGCCGGGCCGAGGCTGCACGTGGCCCCGGTGTTCGGGCTGACCATGCTCTGGGTCAGCGCGCCCACCTTCAGCGGGATCGGCTGGCTGGTCAAGGCGGTGGTGGACCGGTTGTCCGCGCTGTTGCTGACCGTGCTGCTCAGCCCGGCGTTCCTGGGCATCGCGCTGGCCATCAAGTGCACCAGCCGCGGGCCGGTGCTCTACCGGCAGTCGCGGGTGGGCCGGGACGGGCGGCGGTTCACCATGCTCAAGTTCCGGTCCATGGTGCCGGACGCGGACCGCCGCAAGGCCGAGTTCGAGTCAGCCAATCAGGCGGCCGGACCGCTGTTCAAGCTGCGCCGCGACCCGAGGGTGACCAAGGTAGGTGCGGTGTTGCGCCGCTACTCCCTCGATGAGCTGCCCCAGCTGTTCAACGTGCTGGCCGGCTCGATGTCCCTGGTCGGTCCGCGCCCGCCGCTGCCGGAGGAGGTCGCCCGCTACGGCCCCGACGCGCGCAGGCGACTGCTGGTCAAACCGGGCCTGACCGGGTTGTGGCAGGTCAGCGGGCGCAGCGACCTGTCATGGGAGGAGTCGGTGCGGCTCGACCTGCGTTATGTGGAGAGTTGGTCGTTGTTCATGGACCTGGTGATCCTGTGGAAGACCGCCTCGGCCGTCATCGGTGGGCGGGGTGCCTACTGATGACCTGCCGACTGTGCGGCTCCGCCACCCTGCACAGCGTGGTCGACCTGGGCGCGAGCCCGCCGTGTGAGCACTTCCTCACCCCGGCCGAGCTCGACGCGCCGGAGCAGACCTATCCCCTGCACCTGCGGGTGTGCGGGGACTGCCTGCTGGCGCAGCTGCCGCTGCTGATCACGCCGGAGGACACCTTCACCGAGTACGCCTACTTCTCCTCCTTCTCCACCTCCTGGGTGGCGCACGCGGAGAAGTTCGTCACCGAGGCAGCCCAGCGCCTCGGTCTCGGCGGCGACTCCTTCGTGGTGGAGGTGGCCAGCAACGACGGCTATCTGCTGCAACACGTGCTGGCGCGGGGCATCCGCTGCCTCGGCGTCGAGCCCTCGGTGAACGTGGGCGAGGCGGCGCGGGCCAAGGGCGTGCCCACCGTGACCGAGTTCCTCTCCGCGGAAACCGGGGCGAAGGTGCGCGCCGAGCACGGGCCTGCCGACCTGGTGGTGGCCAACAACGTCTACGCGCACATCCCGGACGTGCTCGGCTTCACCCAGGGCCTGCGGGCGCTGGTGGCCGAGGACGGCTGGGTCTCCATCGAGGTCCAGCACCTGCTCACGCTGATCCGGCACACCCAGTACGACACGATCTACCACGAGCACTTCCAGTACTACACCGTCGCCGCCGCGCAGCGCGCGCTGGCCAGCGGCGGCCTGACCCTGGTCGACGTCGAGCTGCTGCCCACCCACGGCGGGTCCATCCGGCTGTGGGCGCGGCCGAGCGAGGTCGCCGGGGAGCCGGAGGCACGGGTGGCCGCGGTCCTCGCCGAGGAGGCCGCGGCCGGGTTGCACACCGTCGCCGGGTACGCCGAGTTCGGCAGGCAGGTGGCCAAGGTCCGCCGGGACCTGCTGCGCTTCCTCGTCGAGGCGGCCGAGGCGGGCAAGACCGTGGTCGGCTACGGCGCGCCGGGCAAGGGCAACACGCTGCTCAACCACTGCGGGATCCGGCCGGACCTGTTGCGCTACACCGTGGACCGCAACCCGTACAAGCACGGGCGGTTCACCCCCGGCACCCGGATCCCGGTGCTGCCGGTGGCGCGGATCGAGCAGGACCGGCCGGACTACGTGCTGGTGCTGCCGTGGAACCTGCGCGCCGAGCTGACCGAGCAACTCCGATATGTGGCCGAATGGGGCGGACGTCTGGTTTTTCCCATTCCCGAGCTCTCGATAGTCGACCCCGCAGCCGGCACGGCCGACGGACACAATGAGGTGAACCCATGAAGGTAGTGCTGTTCTGCGGCGGTTACGGGATGCGCATGCGCAACGGCTCGGCCGACGATCTGCCCAAGCCGATGCACCCGGTTGGACCACGTCCGTTGCTCTGGCACGTGATGCGCTACTACGCGCATTTTGGGCACAAGGACTTCATCCTGTGCCTGGGATACGGTGCGCAGCACATCAAAGATTTCTTCCTGAACTACTCGGAAACGGCGTCAAACGATTTCGTGCTGCGCAACGGCAAGGTGGAGCTGCTCTCCACTGATATCAGCGACTGGACCATCACCTTCGCGCAGACCGGGCAGAACTCGCCGATCGGCGAGCGGCTGCGCCGGGTCCGGCACCTGGTGGCCGGCGAGGAGATGTTCCTGGCCAACTACGCCGACGTGCTCACCGACGCGCCGCTGGATGAGATGGTCCGCCGGTTCGCCACCAGCGGGGCCTCGGCCTCGATGATGGTGGTGCCGCCGCAGTCCTCCTTCCACTGCGTGGACATGGGGGAGAACGGCGAGGTCGCCGGGATCACCCCGGTGAGCAGCCTGCCGCTGTGGGAGAACGGCGGTTTCTTCGTGCTCCGCCAGGACGTTTTCGACCACATCCCGCAGAACGGGGACCTGGTCGAGGACGGCTGCGGGGAACTGGCCAAGCAGGGCAAGCTGCTGGCCTATCCCTACCGCGGTTTCTGGCAGCCCGCGGACACGGTGAAGGAACGGGTGGCGCTGGAACAGGGCTACCAGAACGGCGAGCGCCCGTGGATGTTGTGGGAGCGGGAGGCCGAGGAGCCGGCGCCGGTGGCCAAGGTGCTCCGGCTGAGCGGGGTGTGAGGTGCTCTCGTTGTCCCCGGCCGGGCCCGCGCCCGTGGTGGTGCTCGGCGCGCACTGCGACGACATCGCCATCGGCTGCGGCGGCACGCTGCTGTCGCTGTGCGCGGCCCGGCCGGGGCAACGGGTGAGCGCGCTGGTGCTCACCGGCGGCGGCAGCAAGCGCGAGGACGAGGAACGGGCCGCGCTGGCCGCCTTCTGCCCCGGCGCGGACCTGGACGTCACCGTGCTCGACCTGCCGGACGGCCGGGTGCCCCAGCACTGGGGCCGGGCCAAGGACGAGCTGGCCGCCTTCCGCGCGCGGATCGAGGCCGAGGTGGTCTTCGCGCCCGCGCCGCACGACGCGCACCAGGACCACCGGGCACTGGCCGAGCTGGTCCCGCAGGTGTTCCGGGACCAGCTGCGGCTGGGCTACGAGATCCTCAAGTGGGAGAGCGACCTCGCCCAGCCCACCGTCTTCCAGCCACTCGAACCCGCCGTCGCGCAGGCCAAGGCCACGCTGCTCGACGCGCACTACCCGTCCCAGCGGGACAAGGACTGGTTCGACCGGGAGACCTTCCTCGGCCTCGCCCGGATCCGCGGCGTGCAGACCCGCGCCCGGTACGCGGAGGCCTTCCACACGGACAAGGTCCAGCTCCGGCTGGACGCGGAAGGGTGAGAACGATGCGGGTGCTGCTCACCGGCCACCAGGGTTACCTCGGCAGCGTCATGGCCCCGGCGCTGACCGCGGCCGGGCACCAGGTGCACGGCCTGGACTCCGGCCTGTTCGCCGACTGCGTGCTCGGCCCCGAACCGGCCGACCCGGACGGTTTCGCCGTCGACCTGCGGGACGTCACCGCCGAGCACGTCGCCGGGTTCGACGCGGTGGTCCACCTGGCCGCGCTGTCCAACGACCCGCTCGGGTCGCTGGAGCCCGGCCTGACCTACGACATCAACCACGCCGCCTCGGTGCGGCTGGCCCGGCTGGCCAAGGAGGCCGGGGTGACCCGGTTCCTCTACGCCTCCACCTGCTCGGTCTACGGCGCGGCGGGCGAGGAGCTGGTCGGGGAGAGCGCGCCGCTGCGGCCGGTCACCCCGTACGCGGAGAGCAAGGTCCGGGTGGAGGACGACCTGGTGAACCTGGCCGGGGACGGCTTCAGCCCGGTGTTCCTGCGCAACGCCACCGCCTTCGGCTTCTCCCCGAGGCTGCGCGCGGACATCGTGCTGAACAACCTGGTCGGCCACGCCATCCTCACCGGCCAGGTCCGGGTGCTCTCCGACGGCACCCCGTGGCGGCCGCTGGTGCACGCCGCGGACATCGCCGCGGCCTTCCTGGCCGCGCTGCACGCGCCCGCCGAGGCCGTGCACTGCCAGGCGTTCAACGTGGGCATGGCGGAGAACAACCTGACCGTGGCCCAGATCGCCGAGTCGGTGGTGGCCGCGGTGCCCGGTTCCGAGCTGCTGATCACCGGCGAGGCCGGCAACGACCCGCGCTCCTACCGGGTGGACTTCGCCAAGATCACCGAGGTGCTGCCCGAGTACCGTCCACAGTGGACTGTCCTGGGTGGCGCGGCGGAGCTGGCCGACGCCTACCGCAAGCACGGCCTGACGCTGGAGTCCTTCCAGCGCCGCTTCACCCGCCTGCCCCGCCTGTCCGACCGCAGGGAGGCGGGCACGCTGGCGCCTGACCTCCGGCCGGTGTGGGAGCCGGTCTCGTGACCGGCCTAGCCCAGGGTGTCGCGCAGGGTCGCCCAGGTGCCGGCGGCGGCGTCGCGGGGGCTGAGCATGCGGACCTCCTGGGGCCAGTCGATGGCCAGGTCCGGATCGTCGTAGCGGACCGCGACGTCCTCGGCCGGGTCGTGCGGGCGGTCGATGCGGTAGCAGACGTCGGCGGTCTCGCTGAGCACCTGGAAGCCGTGCAGGAAACCCGGCGGCACGTACAGGTGCGCGAAGGCCTCGTCGTCCAGGCGGAAGGCCTGGTGGCGGCCGAAGGTCGGCGAGCCGGGGCGGGCGTCGACCAGCACGTCGTGCACCGCGCCGTGGGCGCAGCGGACCAGCTTGGCCTCGCCGCGGCCGAGCCTGCCGTGCAGGCCGCGCAGCACGCCCCGGTGCGAGCGGGACTGCGAGTCCTGGCGGAAGGCATTGGGGTCCAGGCCGTGCGCGGCGGCGATGTCGGCGTCGAAGGTGCGGGTGAACAGGCCGCGGTCGTCCCGGTGCGGGCTGGGCAGGAACAGCAGGACGTCGGCGAGGTCGGTGCGGCGGATCTCCACCCGGGCATCTTGCACGAGCGGACTCGCCATGGGGACTGACCAGACGGGTGGCGCCCGGCACGCCTGCCGGTTCTGCCGAGGGGTGCGCGGGCGGATCGTGCTGGACCTGCACACCCAGCCGGCCTGCGACCACTTCCCGGCCGCCACCGACCCCGGCCCGGACCCGGCCTACCCGTTGCAGCTGTGGCTGTGCGAGGACTGCGGGCTGGCCCAGCTATTGGACGACCCGACCGTGCCGGAGGAGCCGCTGGCCACCGAACCCGCGGCACTGGTCCAGCAGGCCGCCGACGCGATCCACCGGGTGGCCGCCGCCGGGCTGCTGCCGGAGGGGGCCACCGTCGCGGAGTACGGCAGCCCGCACGGCGGCTCCTGGCTGCCCCGGCTGGCCGAGCGCGGCCTGTACCCGGTCGCCGGCGGGCAGTCCGCGCAGGTGGTGCTGGACTGCTTCGGGCTCATGCACCACGCCGACCAGGCCGCCGCGGTCAAGGAGCGGGTGGACCGGCTGGAGACCGGCGGTGTGTTGCTGGTCCAGTTCCACTCGCTGGCTACCATCGTCCGATGTGGACAGTGGAACGCGCTGCGGCACGGTCACTACGCCTACTACTCGACCCCGGCGCTGGCCAGGATGCTCACCGTGGCCGGGCTGTGCCCCCGCTCGGCCTGGGTGTTCGACCTCTACGGCGGCACCGTGCTGCTGGCCGCGGTCAAGGGACCGGCCGCGCCCGACCCCGCGCTGTCCGCGCTGCTGATCGGGGAAAGCTCGCTCGGGGTGACCGATCCGGCGGTGCTGGGCGGTTTGCAGCGCCAGGTCACCGCCAGCGCCGAGGCCCTGCGCGGCTACCTGGTCGAGGCGCGCGCCGCGGGCAGGCGGGTGCTGGGCTACGGGGCTGCCTCCAGGGCGGTGGCGCTGCTCTGCGCGGCCGGGGTGGACCGGGAGCTGCTGCCCGCGGTGGCCGACGCCGCACCGGGCAAGCACGGACGGCGGATGCCGGGCAGCGGGGTGCCCGTGATCGCGCCGGAACGACTGATCGAGGCCGCGCCCGCGGAGGTGCTGCTCTTCCTGCCCGACCTGCTCGACGAGGTCAGGGCCGCCTATCCGGAGATCACCGGCTGGGTCATCGCCGAACCCGAGCCACGTCCGGCCGAGCCGGTCCGCAGAGAGGAACCCCCGATGAGCGCCCCGACCGACGACCGTCCCCAGCAGGCCCCGCGCCCGGCCCCCGCGCTCATCCGGAAGGCTCCCGCGCCGGTCGCGATCGGCTTCCCGGTGCGCAACGGCAAGCCCTACCTGCAGGGCGCGCTGGACTCGCTGCTGGCCCAGCGCGGAGTGGACTTCGAGCTGCACATCGCGGACAACTGCTCCGACGACGGCACCGAGGACATCTGCCGCGAGCTGGCGGGCAAGGACGAGCGGGTGCGCTACCTGCGGCGGGCGGAGAACGTCGGGGTCACCGCCAACCACAACATGCTGGTCCGCGAGGTGCACAGCCCCTACTTCCTGTGGGCGGCCGCCGACGACGCCTCGCACCCGGACCGGTTGCGCCTGCTGCTGGAAGCCCTGGAGGGCGACCCGTTCGCGGTGCTGTCCTTCAGCGCCGCCCGGCAGATCGACCGGGACGGGCAGACCCTGGAGGTCTGGCGCAACCCCTGCCGCACCAACCACCTGGATCCGGTGGTGCGGCTGACCGACCTGATCGGGCTCGAACATGAGAACTACCACTGCTACGGGCTGATGAAGCGGGAGGTGCTGCTGCGTACGCTGTTGTTGCCGCCGGTGAAGAACAACGACCGCGTCCTGGTCGCCGAACTGGCGCTGCACGGGCCCTTCGCCGAGGTCGAGCAGGACCTGCTCTTCCACCGGCTGCACGAGCGCAGGCTGACCCAGAGCGTCTCCCAGCGTGACTGGTACCGGCAGCAGCGCACCGACGGCCGCAAGCTGGTCCTGCCCAACGTCGAGGAGGCCGGCTGGTACCTCAAGGCGGTGCGCAACTCACCGCTGCGGGGCGCCGAGCTCGGCCGCGCGCTGTGGGCGTTGCGGCCCTGGTTCAAGGCCAACGCGGTGCCGATGGCGCGCAACGTGGCGCGGGCCGCGGTGGACGGAGCGAGAATGATCACCGGGCCGGGACGCCCGGACGATCGGTGATCGGGAGAGAGCACGTGGACGCACTGGATGTCTTTCGGGTGCTGCGGCAGCGGTGGAAGCTCACCGCCCTGCTGCTCGCCGGGCTGGTCCTGCTACTCGCGGCGGTCGCCTTCGCGGTGCCGCAGCAGTACCGGGGAACCAGCCTCACCATGGTGCTGCGCCAGTACGGCGGCCAGGACCGCAACCCCTTCGCCGCGGTGGACCGCTCGCAGGGCCAGGCCGCGGTGGTGGTGATCGCGGTGCTCAACTCCCAGCAGGCCCGCAGGGAGCTGGCCGCCCAGGGCGGCACCGCGAGCCTGGAGGTCTCCAACGAGGGCGGCGGAGTGTCCACAACGGACAGTCCGTTCATCACCGTGATCGCCACCGGGACCAGCGAGGCCGCGGTGCGCAAGACCGGGCAGCTGGCCATGCAGCGGATCAAGGACGAGCTCAAGCAGCGGCAGGACACCCTGCTGGTGCCGGTGGAACAGCAGCTCACCCTGAACGAGGTGCTCTCGCCCAACGAGATCACCACCACCAGGGCCGCGCAGCTGCGCGCGCTTGGCCTCACCGCGGGCATCGGTCTGATCGCGGTGATCCTCACCGTGGTGCTGGTGGACCGCCGCGGCAACCGGCCCAAGCCGGCCGCGCCGGAGCCCAAACCCTCGCCGCGCAAGCGGTTGCAGGACTCCGACGCCGAGGTCACCGAGCACATCCACCGCGACCAGCTGCCCGACGTGGGCCCCCAGGAACGTCAGTGAGCATGCGCGTGGCGGCCCCGGCCGCCCCGGCACGGCGGCTGCCACCGCACCGGGTGCTGGTGGCGGCCGTGCTGCTGTTCGCGCTGCCGCAGAACCTGGTCATCGCCGGGGTCGGCGGCTCGCTCACCCCCGGCCGCCTGCTGGGCGCGCTGTGCCTGCTCTGGTGGCTGGTCGCGCGGTTCGGCGGCGGGCTCGGCCTGCGGCCCGCGCCGAACCCGGTGCGGGCCACCCTGTTCGGCGCGCTGCTGGTCTTCGCCGCGGCCAACGTGCTCGCGCTGTTCCTCGGCGTGCCGGACGACCGCCTCGGCGCGGCGGACCGGAACACGCTGCTGTTCGCGGTGTGCACCGGCCTGGCGCTGCTGGCCTGCGACGGCCTGGACCGGCCCGGCATGCTGCGCGCGGTGTTCGGCGCGGTGGTGCTGGGCGCGACCGCCTCGGCCTTCACCGCGGGCGTGCAGTTCGCCACCAAGATCGACCTGCGGAGCTACCTGAGCTTCCCCGGCCTGAGCGCCCAGGGTCTGGGCACGGTGGACCTGGCCCGCGGCGGGCTGGAACGCGCGCTGGGCTTCGCCAACCACCCCATCGAGCTGGCCGCGGTCTGCGCCGCCGCGGTGCCGCTGGCGCTGCACTTGATCCGGCACGGCCGCCACCCGCCGCTGTGGTGGGCCTGCGCGGCGGTGCTCAGCGGCGGCATCGTGGTCAGCATCTCCCGCACCGGCCTGCTCGGCCTGGCGCTGATCCTGCTGCTCAGCCTGCCCAGGATCGGCGGTCTGCGCTGGGGCACCGGGGTGCTGCTGCTCGGCGTCACGGTCAGCCTGGCCGCGACGGCGGTGCCCCGGCTGTACGAGGTGCTGGCCAACACGATCCTGGGCGCGCGCACCGACAACAGCCTCACCGGCCGCCTCGACGACTACGGCTATGTGGCCGACAAGCTGGCCGCCGCGCCGTTGAGCGGTCAAGGGTTCGGCACCTACACCGCGCCGCCGCAGCCATACCTGGACAACCAGTACCTGCTGACCGCGGTCGAATCCGGCCTGCCCGGGGTGCTCGCACTCGCCGCGCTTCTGGTTTTGCCAGCCTTTCTGGCCTGGCGGACCTTCCGGCGCCCTGGCAGCATCCCGGCCGAACTGCGCGACGCCGCGTGGGCGGTGGCGACGGGACTCCTGGTGTGCACGGTGTGCTTCGCCACCTTCGACGCGCTGTCCTTCCCCCAGTTCCAGGCGCTGACCTTCCTGATGATCGGGTTGGCAGGCGCGGTCGTGACCCAAGCCGGAGGACAACGTTGAGCCAGCAAATCCCAGGCGTGCTGCTGGCCGTGGTGACCTACAACTCCGCGGCCGATCTGCCCGACTTCCTGGACGCCCTGCCCGCCGCGCTGGCCGGGGTGCCGGAGTGGCGGCTGGTGGTGGCCGACAACGCCTCCAGCGACGGCAGTCCCGAGCTGGTGGCCGAGCTGGCGCCCAAGGCCGCCGTGCTGCACACCGGTGGCAACCTCGGCTACGCGGCCGGGGTGAACGCCTGCCTGGAGCTGGCCACGCCGCAGGAGGCGGTGCTGGTGCTCAACCCGGACGTGCGGCTGGAGTCCGGCGCGGTGCGCGAGCTGCTGGAGGTCTGCGCCGACCCCGCGGTGGGCATCGCCGCGCCGCTGGTGCGCAGGCCGGACGGCGCGCCGGAGGCCACCCTGCGCCGCCGCCCGACCGCGCGGCGGGTGCTGGCCGAGGCGCTGCTGGGCGGGCGCGCCGGATCCCTCGGCGAGCAGCTGCCGCCCGGCCCGGCGCGCGAGCGGGTGGACTGGGCCAACGGGGCCGCGCTGATGATCGCGCCGGGGGTGGCGCACCGGGTCGGCCGCTGGCGGGAGGAGCTGTTCCTGTACTCCGAGGAGACCGACTACTGCCGCCGGGTCACCGACGCGGGCTGGCAGGTCCGCCAGGCCCCGCGCGCGCACGCGCTGCACCGGGGCGGGGAGTACGGCGTCTCGCCCGCGCTGTGGGCGCAGCTGGTCACCAACAAGGTCGTGCACCTGGCCACCTGGGAGTCCCGTGCCACCGCCGTGGCGGGCTGGCTGGCGCTGGTGCTCAGCCAGGCGCTGCGGCTGCCGCTGCGGCGCGGCACGCACCTGCGCGCGCTGCGCGAGCTGCTGACCGGACGTGCCCGGCTGCTGGCCGGGTTCCCGACCAACCCGGCCGCCACCGCCGAGGTCCGAGCACAGCTGGCGGGAAGGTGAGCATGGGCAACCGGGACTACGGGCTGCTGCCCGGCGGGGTGAAGCAGGCGCTGCGCCGCACCGTCGGCCGCTACGTAGTGGGCGAGGCCTGGTGGCGGGTGAAGTTCGCCGCCGAGCGGGCCGCCGCGCGCCGGGCCGAGGACGCCGAGATCGCCCGCCTGGCAACGCTCTTACCCGCCACGCCGACCGCGCTGTTCACCGTGGCGATCCCGACCTACAAACGGCCGGAGGCCCTGGTCCGCGCGGTGCGCAGCGCGCTCGGGCAGACCGTCACCGATGTCTCCGTGGTGGTGGTCGACGACGGCGGCGGCGAGCTCGGCGCGCTGCCCGAGGACCCCCGGCTGACCGTGTTGTCCTTGGCGCGCAACCACCACAGCCCCGGACTGGCCCGCAACGCGGCCATCCGGCTGACCCGCTCGCCGTTCGTGGCCTTCCTCGACGACGACAACACCTGGCGACCGCACCACCTGGAGACCGTGCTGCCCGCGCTGCGCGCCGGGGCCGGGCTGGTCTACACCGCGCTGCACCGGGGCAGGCCGGACGGGTCCACTGTGGACATCCTGGGCCGGGACTTCGACCGGCGCGCGCACGCCGACACCGCGTGGGTGGACGTCAACGCGGTGGCCGTGCGCCGCTTCCCCGGCCTGCGCTTCGACCCGTGGGCCAGACCGGGCTGGGTGCACCCCAGGGAGGACTGGGAGCTCGTGCACCGGCTCTCCGCCGCGCTGCGGGTGCGGCACCTGCCGGAGGTCACCGTGGACTACGCGGTGCACGCGGGCAGCTACTTCAGCGAATGGACCACCGAAGCGCTGGGAGCGGGCAAGTGAGCACGGACGGCGCCATCGGGCAGGCCGAACTCGGCGGCCGGTTCCGCAGGGGACTGGGCCTGAGCCTGCTCAACACCCTGCTCTCCCGGATGGGCACCTTCCTGCTCGGCGTGCTGCTGGCCAGGCTGCTCGCGCCGGAGGACTTCGGCCTCTACGCCGCCGCGCTGGTGGTGCAGATGCTGCTGCTCACCTTCAACGACCTCGGCGCGGCCGCCTCGGTGGTGCGGCACTCCGGCGACGTGCGGCCGCTGCTGCCCACCGCGTGGACGGTGGCGGTCTGCGGTGGCACCACGGCCTTCGCGCTGTGCCTGGTGGCCGCGCCCGCGCTGGCCACCGGACTGGGCAGCCCGCAGGCCACCGACATCGTGCGGCTGCTGGCCGCCAACGTGTTCCTGGACGGGTTCGCCGCCGTGCCGGGCGCGCTGCTGACCAGGGAGCTGCGCCAGGCCAGCCGGTTGGTCGCCGACCTCTCCGGCGTGGTGGTGAACCTGGCGCTGACCGGGGCCCTCGCGCTCTCCGGCTTCGGCGCCTGGTCACTGGCCATCGGGCACGTCTCCGGCACCGCGGTGGTCGTGGTGGTGCTGCTGTTCGTCAGCAAGCAGTGGCCGCGGTTCGGCTTCGACCGGGAGCACTTCGGCGAGGTCGGCCGGTACGGGATCACCGTGGTGGCCTCCGGGATGGTGATCGTGCTGTCCAACGCGGTGCCCCAGGTGGTCACCGGCAGCATCCTCGGCGCCACCGCTCTAGGTTTCTTCTACCTGGCCAACAACGTGGCCAACTGGCCGGTGTCGATCGTGTCCACCACCCTGGAAAGGGTCGCGCTGGCCACCTTCTCCCGCGCCCGGGACCGCGGCGTGGACCTGAACCTGGCCGCAGGCGAGGTGGTCGGACTGGTCGGGATCGCGGTGCTGCCGGGCGGTCTGGCGCTGGCGATCCTGTCCGGGCCGATCGTCGAGGTGGTCTACGGCTCGGCCTGGGCGCCGGCCGCGCACGTGCTCAGCGCGCTCGCGATCGCCGCGGTGGCAAGGGTTCTCACCGATCTTGCCTTCCACCTGCTGCTGGCCGTGGGCGCCCCGCTGTCCTCCGCGCTGGTGAACGTGTCCTGGCTGGTCGCGCTGGTGCCGGCGACCGTGGCCGCGGCCATGGTGTGGGGACTGGTCGGCATCGGCTGGGCGCAGGCGGCGGTGGCCTTCGTGGTCGCGGTGCCGGTGCACGCCTGGCGGCTGCACCGGGCCGGCATCTCGCTGGCCGCGCTGGCCAAGGGCCTGGCCTACCCGGCGCTGGCCGGGCTGCTCGCGGTCGCCGGACTGCTCGCCATCCGCGCCTTCGCCGACTCGCCGCTGCTGGACGTGGTCCTCGGCGCGGCGCTCACCGCCGCCGTCGTCGGGGTGGGCTGGTACACCCGGCGGCACCACATCGACCGTGCCCTGAACGGGGCAGCGGCCGATCGACCGGTCGCGACCTTCAGGGAAGGGTCTTAGTCTCACAAGTTCTGGCACCCCCAGCAGGGGAAAACAAACCCACACGGGAGCAAAGCTGATGGGATCGAACACAGCGCGCCGACGGGGGTTGGCGGCGTCCGGGATCGCGGCGCTCTTAGCCGTGGCCGCGTGCGGAACTCCGGAGCCCGCGGCCGCCCCCTCCAGCTCGACGGAACCGTCCGTCCTCGCGGAGTCCACCTCCGTGCCTGACGAGTCGACCTCCCCGCCGCCGGCCTCGTCCGAACCGCCCAAACCGTCCACCAGCAAACCGGAGCGCCAGCCCCGCCCGCCAGCCCAGCCACCAGCGCCCAGCCCGCTCAGCGAGACCAGGGGCCTGTTCGTGGACTGGGAGAGCAATGCTGCCCGCTGGGTGCGGGCGAACAAGGGCGACGGCAGGGCGCACCTGATCAACGAACGCATCGCCGCCCAGCCGATGGCCCGCTGGATCGCCGGCGACGGCGACATCCGCGGCTGGCTCGGCGCCTACATCCGCGCCGCGGAGAAGGAGGACCAGCTGCCCGTCGTGGTGCCGTACAACATCCCGCAGCGGGACTGCGGCAGCCACTCCGCGGGCGGTGCCGGCTCGGTGGAGAACTACCGCAAGTGGGTGGAGATGGTGGCCGACACCATCGGCAACGCCCCCGCGCTGGTGGTGCTCGAACCGGACGCGCTGATCCACCTGTCCTGCCTTGACCCCACCGGCAAGCAGGAACGGCTGCGCATGCTCTCCGAGGCGGTGGCCACCCTGAGCCAGCGCGCGCCGAACGCCTGGACCTACCTCGACGGCGGCGACGGCCGGTACAACCCGCCCGGCACGCTGGCCCAGCGGCTGATCGACGCCGGGGTGAGCGGGGCGCGCGGGTTCGCGGTCAACGTGTCCAACTTCAACACCACCGCCGAGGCGATCGCCTACGGCCGCCTGGTGCAGGCCTCGGTCTCGGCCCGCGGTGGCGGCAAACCCGGGTTCGTCATCGACGTCAGCCGCAACGGCAACGGCTCCAACGGCGAGTGGTGCAACCCGCCCGGCCGCAAGATCGGCCAGTCACCGGCGGTGGACGGGAGCAACCCGCAGACGCCGGACGCGCTGCTGTGGATCAAACAGCCCGGCGCCTCCGACGGCGACTGCGGCACCGGCAAGGGCACCACTTCCGGCGCCTTCGTGCCGGAGCTGGCGATGAGCCTGCTCAACGGCATCTGAACCGGGTTCGGGCCACCGGGATGGGTCGCGCCATCCCGTCGGCCGGCCCCGGCATACCAGTTCGGCCAACACCCGGCGTCGGGTTGGCCTCTGCTACTAGCCTGGCAGGCATGAACGACCTCCCCGAGATGCGGGTCAGCGACGCCGAGCGCGACCTGATCGCCCAGCGGCTCAACCTCGCTGTGGGTGAGGGGCGACTCACCCTGACCGAGTACAACGAGCGGGTCGGCCAGGCCTACGCCGCGGTGACCCGGGGCGAGCTGGACCGCGTGGTCGCCGACCTGCCGATGACCACGGCGCCCGCGCCGAGCCCGGTGCCGGTGCGGCCCAGCCCGGTGGGGGAGAAGACCAAGTGGGTCGTGTCCTTCATGTCCGGCGCGGTGCGCAAGGGGCGCTGGCGGGTCACCCGCCGGACCGCGGCCATCGCGGTCATGGGCGGCACCGAGATCGACCTGCGCCGGGCGGAGTTCAGCGCGCCGGAGATCACCGTGGTCGCGGTGGCCGTGATGGGCGGGGTGGAGATCACCGTGCCGCCCGGGGTGCGGGTGGAGGTCGGCGGGTTCAGCTTCATGGGCGGCAAGGAGGTCAAGGTCGACGACGAGGACCTGCCGCTGAACGCGCCCGTGGTGCACGTCAAGGGCTTCGCCCTGATGGGCGGCATCGACATCCGCACCAAGCCGGTGCGCAAGGCGATCGCGCGCGGGGACGACGACTGAGGTGCCGCTCTCCAGCGAGGTGCGCGACCGCTGCCGCGGCTTCCTGCCGGCGGGCGCCGAGCTGCGCTACCTGTTCCCCGCGCTCAGCCTCAACCCGGGCATGGCGCCGGTGCTGGTCGCGGTCACCAGCCGCACGGTGACCGTGCTGACCTGTAGTTTCCTCCGGCGGAACCGGCCGACCGGGGTGCTGGTGCACTACCCGAGGACCATCCAGCTCGGGCCGGTGGACACCAGGACCACGCCGACCATCGAGTTCGGCAACCTGATGCTGGAGATCGACGACGAGTACATCTCGGTGGTGCGCTGCGCGGACGCCGAGGTGGACCAGGAGTCCTTCCTGCCGCCCGATCCGCTGCCCGACCTGTAGCGCTAGAGCGCCGCCAGCAACGCCCGCGCGGTCTCCGTGCCGTCGTGCGCCGCGGTCCACGCCGCCACGTCCACCTCGACCTCGCCCCGGTGCCAGCGGCGGATGGCCGCCGCGGTCTCCGCCGGGCCGTCGGCGATCAGCCACGGACCGGCCGGGTCCACCGCCTCGGCCAGCTGCGGCGGCACCACCGAGGGCAGCCCGTACTCGGCCGCCTCCAGCATCTTCACGCTGATCCCGGTGCTGGCCCCGAACCTGGGCACCACGACAAGGCCGACCTGCCGGTAGAACTCGGCCTCACTGACCACCCGGCCCAGCGCGGTGGTGCGCGGATGTCCTTGGTACGCCTCGGTTCCGGACCCGGCCAGCACGAACTTCACGTCTGCCGCCAGCCGGGTCAGCTCCTCGTGCACCGGGCCCAAAAGGCTGGCCAGCGCGCGCTCGTTGGGCGGCCAGCTGGCCTTGCCGATGAAGCCGACCGCCTGCGCGGCAACCGGATCCGGCACCGGCCGCACGGTCAGCGGCAGCGGCCGGGCGGGCGCGGCCCAGCGGGTGATGAACTCCGCGTCGGTGCGGGAGAGGGCGAAGACGTTGCGCGGCAAGCGGAGCAGCCTGCGTTCGGCCTTCGGCAGGCGCCAGGTCTCGCCCAGCAGGCGCAGCGGGCGGGGCGAATGCTCCACCGCGATGGTGCTCTCCACGTTGTGCGCGATGTGCGCGGCCACCGGCACCCCGGCCGCCTCGGCCAGCAGCAGGCCCGGCCAGCCGCTGGTGACCACCCGCCGCCCGGCCGCGCGTTCGGTCAGCAGTTTTGCCGCCCGCCGCCAGCCGGGGAAGGCGGTGAACTTGCGGGACAGGTACGGCTGCTCGGTCACCGCCATGCCCAGCGCGACCCGCAGCAGCTTGGCCCGGTCGCCGCGGATCTCCAGCGGCACATCGCCGTCGGCGTGGCAGACCACCTCCTGCTCGGCCCACTGGCCGGGCGGGCCGGTGACGCACACCACCTCGACCTCCACCCCGGCCGCGCGCAGCACCGCGACCAGCCTGCGATCCACCCAGCCGCTGCCGCCCAGCTCGGCCCGGCCGAGCGGGTAGGTGGTCACGAAGCACACCCGGGAAGTCGTCACGACCCCGATTTGTACCGCTCCAGCAGCACCCGCGCCAGGAACAGCGGGTTGCCCAGCACGTAGCGGGTGAACAGCCTGCGCGGCTCCAGCGCGAGCCGGTACAGCCACTCGATGCCGGCCTTGCGCATCCAGCCCGGCGCGCGGGAGACCTTGCCCGCGGCGAAGTCCAGGAACGCCCCGACGGCTACGCCCAGCTGCGCGCCGGTGTCGGCCAGATGGCGGTCCAGCCACAGCTCCTGTCGCGGATTTCCCATGGCCACCACCAGCATGCGCGCCCCGCTGGCCTTGATCCCGGCGATCACCTCCGGCTCCTGCGCCGGGGTGAAGAAGCCGTGCCGGGCGCCCGCAACCCGCAGTCCGGGGATCCTGGACGTGAGGTTTCTCGCAGCGGTCTCCGCGATGCCCGGTTCGCCGCCGAGGAAGTACACCGGGGCGTCACGCTCCGCCGCCAGCCGCAGGATCTCCGGCGTCAGGTCGGTGCCGTTGAGGTTGTCCGGAAAGCTTTTTCCTTGCAGTTTCGCGGCCATCGCCAGGCCGGAGCCATCGTTGAGCACCAGCGCCGCGTCGTGCAGAACGCGCCGGTAGGCGGGGTGGCGGGCGGCCAGGTTGAGCGAGTGCGCGTTGGCGAATGCCAGCAGATCGGGCTCCGGCGAGTCGAGCAGCTCACCAACTACGGAGAGCGCCTGTTGCCTGGGCAGGCAAACCACCCGAATGCCGAGCACGGTCACTGTCGGGACGTTCGAGCGCATGTAAGTATCTTGCCGTCGATTCGCTTCGAGGAGTGGGAATTCATGCGCAGCGGCGTTCTCCTGGCCGCGGTGACCCGGCGGCTGCGGCCACACCACCCGGGCTGGCCCGCGGTGCTCGGCCCGGTCCGCGCGCACGGTCGCGCGATCGCCCTGCGCCCGCCGCGTCCCGGTGACGCCGCGGACTGGTGCGCCGCGGTCCGGCACGACCGGCAGTGGCTGGAACCCTGGTGGCCCACCGGTTCGGCCGCCTGGGACAGCCGCGGTTGCGCGCAGGTCTGGCGGGACCGCTGTGACAACTTCCTGCGCTCGGCCCGGCGCGGCGGCATGATCCCGATGGTGGTGCAGGTCGACGGCCGCTTCGCCGGGGAGATGATGCTGGACCGGATCGACCGGGACCAGGGCCTGGCCGAGCTGGGCGGCTGGGTGTACTCGGAGTTCCACGGCACCGCGGTGGCCGCCACCGCGATGCGGGAGCTGATCCGGCACGGCTTCGGTCCGGTCGGCCTGCGCAGGCTCACCGCGCCGGTGGGGGTCGGCAACCGGGCCGCGGGCATCCTGGTGGCGCGCAACGGTTTCCGCAAGGAAGGCCTGTTGCGCTCGCACATGCACGTCGGCGGCAAGCTGCTCGACCACCAGCTGTGGGGCCTGCTGCCGGAGGACGCCGAATGGCTGCGGAGCCCGGCGAATATTGTGGGGGGATGAGCTTCCACCGCTCCGCCGAGCTCCAGGCCAGGCTGCACCAGCTGGTGCCAGGGGGCGCGCACACCTACGCCAGGGGCGCCGACCAATACCCGGAGTTCATGACCCCGGTGCTGGTCAAGGGCAGCGGGGCCAGGGTCACCGACGCCGACGGCAACGAGTTCGTCGAGTACGGCATGGGCCTGCGCGCGGTCACCCTCGGCCACGGCTACGCCCCGGTGACCGAGGCGGTGCGCGCGGTGCTGGCCGACGGCCTCAGCTTCACCCGGCCCACCACTCTGGAGCTGGCCGCGGCCGAGGACTTCCTGGCCACCGTGCCCGGCGCGGACATGGTGAAGTTCGCCAAGAACGGCTCCGACGTGACCACCGCCGCGGTCCGGCTGGCCCGCGCCGCCACCGGCCGCGACCTGGTCGCCATCTGCGCCGACCAGCCGTTCTTCTCCACCGACGACTGGTTCATCGGCACCGTGCCGATGTCCGCGGGCATCCCGGAAGCGGTACGCGCGCTCACCGTGTCCTTCCGCTACAACGACCTGGACTCGCTGAGGTCCATTGTGGACGTCCACAGTGGACAGATTGCCTGCGTGGTGCTGGAGGCGGCCACCGCGCTGGCCGAACCGGAGCCGGGGTTCCTGGCAGGCGTGCGGGAGATCTGCGACCGGCACGGCATCGTGCTCATCTTCGACGAGATGATCACCGGTTTCCGCTGGGCCGCCGGTGGTGCGCAGTCGGTGTACGGGGTGGTGCCGGACCTGTCCTGCTGGGGCAAGGCGATGGGCAACGGCTTCCCGATCGCCGCGCTGGCCGGCCAGCGCGAGCTGATGGAGCTGGGCGGGCTGGCCACCGGCGCGGACCGGGTGTTCCTGCTCTCCACCACGCACGGCCCGGAGTCGGTCTCGCTGGCCGCCTTCCGCGCGGTGGCCAGGGCCTACCGGGAGAGCGATCCGGTGGCGGTGATGGAACGCCAGGGCGCCGTGCTGGCCACCGCGGTGAACCAGCTGGCCAGGGAGTTCGGCGTGCAGGAGGCGGTGGCCGCGGTGGGCCGCCCGTCCTGCCTGGTGTTCACCACCCGCGACGCCAACGGCAACCCGTCCCAGGCCTACCGCACGCTGTTCCTGCAGGAGCTGCTCAGCCGGGGTGTGCTCGGCCAGTCCTTCGTGATCTCCGCGGCGCACACCGACGCCGACCTCGCGCACACCACCGAGGCGGTCCGGGGCGCGCTGGGCGTGTACCGGAAAGCCCTGGAGGCAGGCACCGTCGAGGGCCTGCTCCAGGGCCGTCCGGTGGCCCCGGCGCTACGCAGCCGCGCCGACCCGCGCCGGCTGGGCTGACCCGCCGACCCGCTCGGCCCGGCGCAGCAGGACCGCTCCCACCCCCAGTGCGAGCACCCCGCGCCACGCCCCCGCCGCGTCCTGCCCCGCCAGGTCCAGGCCGTGGATGAAGATCTCGTGCAGCCCGAAGGCCGCGCCGATCGTGCCCAGCACCACCAGCGGCGCGGACACCGGCCCGCCGCGCCGGGTCTCCCGCTCGCCGGTCTCGAAGTGCCGCAACCACTTCACCAGCGCGAGCAGCACCAGCCCGCAGACCAGCAGCCACATCGGCCGGGAGGACCACCAGGCCGCGCCCGGCGCAGGCAGCAGCAGCTCCGGCGCGAGCAGGCAGGCCCCGGCCACCACCAGCGCCGCCGGGATGTGCCACAGGTACACCGTCATCAGCCCGGAGTTCCCGCGCAGCAACACCTTCCTGGTCCGCGCGCCGTCCAGCTTGCGCTCCAGCCACGGGGTGGCCAGCGCGAGCAGCGCGACCTGCGCGATGCCCAGCAGCACGATCAGCAGCGTGGGCGGGGCCAGGTTGGACACCGGCACGTCCGGCAGCCCGATCGGCGCCGGCGGGTACGGCCCGAACACGATCAGCCCGAGGATCCCGGCCGCCGCGCTCCCCGCGATGCCGAACAGCCCCCGCCTGCCCAGCCCGGAGAGTCCGCCGCGGGCCAGCACGATGCCCAGCTGGTGCACGGTCAGCCAGACCAGCACCAGGCTCACGTCGCCGAGCAGGTTGGCCTGTCCGTGCAGGCCCACGGTGGCGAACCGGTAGGCGTCCACCCCGGCCACCGCCGCGGTCAGCACCGCGGGCACGGCCAGCCCGAACCGGTCGTGCAGCCGCACCATCAGCGGCGCCAGCGCGACCACCACCAGGTAGACCGCGAGGAACCACAGCGGGTTCGCCGCCTGGTCGCCCACGATGGCGATCGCAGGCTGGCCGAGCAGCGAACCCGCGGTGGCCAGCGCCGCGCAGATGCCGACCAGTGGCAGGGTCGGCACCACCAGGCGGCGGGCCCGGCGGGCCAGGAACACCACCGCGGACTGCCCCTTGCGGGCCGTCGCGTCCACCCCCGCGGTGTTGACGAACCCACCCGCGATGAACACCAGCGGCATCACCTGCAGGAACCAGGTGACCACCCAGGTCGTGGGACCTGCGAAGGCGATCCCCGCGCGTACCGCGCCGTTGGTGACGGTGATCACCGGGCTGAGCCAGTGCAGGAAGACGACCATCCCCACCGCGACCAGCCGGACCAGGTCGACCACCGTGTTCCGGCTGCCGCTGCCGACCGCCGCCGCGTCGCGGACCCCCATGCTGTTCATGGGAAAGAGCCTCTCGGGCCGGGCCCGCCGGAACCATGGGGTGGACTCCCGAGTCGTCTCAGGGCTGGCTCCCCCGGAGGTAGGGGGGCTGACACCACCTTTGGTCGGTGACCGGCCCGCCGCTACGGTGACAGGCGATGAGCCAGCCGCAGCCCGAACAGCCGGACCCCGCCGCCCAGAACGCCCAGCCCGCAGGCGCGCAGCCCGAGAACGCCCAGCCCGCAGGCAGCCAGCCCGCTGGCGCGCAGCCCGCTGGCGCGCAGCCCGCTGGCGCGCAGCCCGCTGGCGACCAGCCAGCCAAGCGCCCCGGCTGGCAGCTCGCCCTGCCCGCCGTCGTCGTCGTGGTCGGCGTGCTGCTGGCCTACCTGGCCCTGGGCCGCACCGGCGACACCCCGCCCGCGGACCCGCCGGCCGCGCAGGACACCGCCGCCCAGAACACCACCGCCCAGCGGCCGAACCAGAGCGAGATCGACGCGGCGGCCAAGGAGCTGGACACCAAGTTCACCCGCCGCCGCGAGGGCGACCCCTACGCCAAGGGCCGGGTGGACGCGCCGGTGGTGCTGGTGGAGTACGCCGACTACCGCTGCCCGTACTGCGCCAAGTTCAGCACCGACACCCGCCCCGAGCTGGTTCGCCGCTTCGTGGAGCAGGGCATCCTGCGGATCGAGTGGCGGGACCTGCCGCTGTTCGGCGAGCAGTCCGAGGCCGCCGCGCTGGCCGCCCGTGCCGCGGGCAGGCAGGGCAAGTTCTGGCCGTTCCACGAGCTGGCCTTCGCCGAGGCCCCGCGGTCCGGGCACGGCGAGTTCGGCCCAGACCGGCTGCGCGACCTGGCCCGCCGCTCCGGCGTGGCCGACCTGGCCAAGTTCGAGCGCGATATGACCGATCCCGCGCTGCGCGAGGAGGTCAGGGTCGACGCGGCCGAGGGCCAGGAGATGGGCCTGACCAGCACCCCGGCCTTCCTGATCAACGGCAGGGCCGTGGTCGGCGCGCAGCCGCTGGAGACCTTCACCAAGCTGATCGAGCAGGCCGCCCGCAAGTGAGCGGGCAGCTCGGCTACCTCGGCGCGCTGCTCGGCGGCGCGCTCGCGCTGGCCAGCCCCTGCTCGGCGCTGCTGCTGCCCGCCTTCTTCGCCTACGCCTTCGGCCACCCGGCCCGGCTGCTGGCCCGCACCGGCGTGTTCTACCTCGGCCTGGCCACCACGCTGGTGCCGCTGGGCGCGGCCGCGGCCAGCCTGGGCGGGCTGCTCACCGCGCACCGGCAGACGGTGATCGCGGTGGCCGCGGTGCTGCTGATCGCCTTCGGCACGGCCCAGCTGTTCGGCCGCGGCTTCGGCTCCGGGCTGTCCCAGCGCTTCGCGGCCACCACCCGGATCTCCTCGGCCGTCTCGGTGTACGTGCTGGGCGCCACCTACGGCCTGGCCGGGTTCTGCTCCGGCCCGATCCTCGGCGGCGTGCTCACCGTGGCCGCCGCCGGCGGCGACCCCGGCTACGGCGCGGCCCTGCTCGCGGTCTACGGCCTCGGCATGGTGCTGCCGCTGTTCGTGCTGGCCACGCTGTGGGACCGGCTGAAGCTGGGCGAGCGGAGCTGGCTGCGCGGCCGCGAGCTCAGCCTGGGCCGCCTGCGCCTGCACTCGACGAACCTGGTGGCCGGGCTGCTGTTCATCGGCATCGGCGTGCTGTTCCTGGTCACCGACGGCACCGCGGCGCTGCCGGGGATCGTCAGCGTGGACACCGAGTCCGCGCTGGCCGAGAGCGCGGGCGAACTCGCCGCGGGCGTGCCGGACCTGGTCGTCCTGTTCCCGGTGCTCGCGGTGGCCGTGGGCGTCCTGGTGTGGCGGCTGCGGCGGCCCTAGCCCGGCAGCGGCAGCCGCAGCGCGCGTTCCGCGATGCCCTGCAGCACCACATCGGTCGGCTTGGTCTCCTGACCCACCCACACCGCGCGCACGATCCGCACCCGGGAACCGTCCCGCGAGGTCGAGGACACCGCCTGCGCGAACGAGCTCGGCCCGCCCGGCCAGCTGCGGCCCTCGCGCAGCAGCTCGGTCACCCCGCCGCTCTGCTCGTCATCGGCCAGCGACTGGAACCGCTCGGCCTGCACCGCGTCGGCGAAGCTGACCACCACCACCGACACCGCGGCCTTGCGCTCCTCGTTGACCTCGAACAGGCTGCGCACCAGCGCGGTGCACGGGTTCTCCCGCAGCCACTGCTGCACCTGGCCGAAGGCCCTCGGCCCGCAGTCGGTCTCCCTGGACGAGCCGCGCGGCACGAAGTCCAGGCCGTCCACAGTGGACTCCGGCGGTTCCGGGCTGTGCAGCGCGGAGACCGCGCCGCTGCTGCTGGACTCAGGGGCCTGGCTGCCGCAGGAGCGGGCCACGGCGGCAATCAGCAGCACCAGCGCCAGCGCGGCCACGGCAAGGCCGGCGATCGGCAGCCACGGCGGGCGCTTGGACTTGGGCTTCGGCGCGGCCGGGCGCGGGGGAGCGGGGCGGCCGTCGGCGGTGAAGCGGGGGATGAGCATGGTGCTGGCGCTGGCCAGATCCGGACTCACCGAGTCGGCGAAGCCCTCCGCGACCAGCTCTCCGGCGGTCAGCGTGGCGGTCCGGCGGTCCACACTGGACAGCAGCCGCCTGGCCGCCTCCGCGGTGCACGGGCGCTCGTAGGTGGACAGCTCCTTCACCGCGGCCAGCAGCGCGGTCGGCGCCGGGTGCAGCACCCTGATGCCGCGGTGCAGGTCGCCGGTGGGCTGCAACACCTGGGCCACGTACGGGCCGACCGCGACCACGGTGGAGACGGGTAACGGCTCGATCCGCTCCGCCTGTAGCCGCTGGGTCAGCGCGGAGGCCGCGGACAGCGCCTCCACCGCCGGGTTGAGCAGTCCGTCGTCCCTGATCAGCGGCCAGCCGTCGACCTTCCACTGCCCTTGCAGCGGTGCTTCCAGCTTCATCGCGGGGCCGGGCAGGTCGACCCCGACCACGACGATCACCCCGCGCGGCAGCACGATCACCGCGTCCAGCGGCCGCAGGCTGCCCGGCGGCGTGCAGTCCAGCAGCGCGACCCCGCCGGCCAGGTCGGTGCCGGCGCCCCAGGTCGACAGCGCCGCGCGCAGGTCGGCCTCGACCCCGTCCACCCGGGCTGACGGGTCGTCACCGAGCCGCACCAACCGCACGCTGACCACCTCCGCGCGTGACTCGTCCCAGTCCCGGTTGCTCCGGTCGGCTCAAACCGTAGCGGGAGACCCCCGCTGGGTTACCGGCAACCACCCAAATCGCAGTCTGTTCTTGAACACAATGCGTGAAGGCCCCCGGCCGGGTGACACTGATCGGGGTGTCGGTTGGTTCTTCTGGCGCATTGGAGGTTGTGCAGGGCAGAATGGCCGCACGGGTGATCGCCGATCGTTCGACGCACCGTCCGTTGCACAAGACGAGGGCCGCGGGGAAGACGTCCCTCGTCGAGTAGCGGAGGTCAGCAGTGAGCGCACGGGGATGCACCAGTGGCGTTGTCTACGTCCACTCGTCGCCGTCTGCGGTCTGTCCGCACGTCGAGTGGGCGATCTCGGGCACCCTGGGTGGCCGGGCCGATCTGAAGTGGACCGCCCAACCGGCGGCGCCAGGACAGCTGCGCGCCGAGTGCGCCTGGACCGGCGATGCCGGCACCGGGGCGTCGCTGGTGTCCGCGCTGCGGGCCTGGCCGATGCTCCGCTTCGAGGTCACCGAGGAACCCAGTCCAGGCGTGGACGGCGAGCGGTTCTGCCACGTGCCGGGTCTCGGCCTGTGGCGGGCGCGTACCAGCGCCAACGGCGACATCGTGGTCAACGAGGACCAGCTGCGCACGCTGATGGCGGCCAACCGCGCCGCCGAGGCGATGACGCACCGGATCGGCGAGCTGCTCGGCGCGGCGTGGGACGACGCGCTGGAGCCGTTCCGGCGGGCCGGTGACGGGGCGCCGGTGACCTGGCTGCACCGGGTGGGCTGACCAGGGCCGCACCACCGGTGTGGCACCCTGGTGGCGTGAGTGCCTCGGGTGGCTTGCGGCGGTTCTGGCCGCTGTTCCTGGTCGGGTTGGTGCTGCTCGGCGCGGGCGCGGCCGGACTGAGCCTGCGCCAGGCCGAGTCGCGGACCAGCGAGGACCCCCTGGTGCCCGCGGTCATCGACACCACCTCGGCCCGCCCGCGCGCCGAGGAGCCCGGACCGTCCACAGTGGAGTTCACCCCGGACGCCAGCGCGCACCCGGACGCCGCCGCCATCAGGAGCACGCTCACCGGTTACTTCGACGCGATCAACAACCGCGACTTCGACAAGTGGCGCGCGCACGTGACCAGCAAGGTCGCCCTGGAGTACCAGCGCGCGAACTGGATGGCGGACTACGCCAGCACCAAGGACGGCAGCATCCTGGTCCGCCGGGTGATCAACTCACCGAACAACACGCTGCGGATCATGCTCAGCTTCACCAGCACCCAGGACGAGGCGAAGTCGCCTGCCTCGGCCCGCTCGGACTGCAACCGCTGGCGCTCGACCTACCAGCTGGCCTGGGAGGGACGCCTGTTGCGCATCGACAAGGGCTCCCCGCAGAGCACCGTGGTCACCATCTGCTGAGGCGGAACCGGACTTGCGCCCCGGTCTGAGGCAGGTGCTGCTCAGACCGAGGCGAAGGCCAATGCCACGTTGTGCCCGCCGAAACCGAACGAGTCGTTCACGGCGGCGTGCAGGTTGACGCGGCGGGGCGCACCCGTGACCACGTCCAGCCCGACCTTGGGGTCGAGGTTCTCCAGGTTCAGCGTCGGCGGGATCAGGCCGTCGCGGACCGCGAGCACGGTGGTGATCGCCTCCACCGCACCGGAGCCACCCAGCAGGTGTCCCAGCGCGGACTTCGGCGCGGTGACCACCGCGTGGGTGCCGATGGCGGAGCGGATGGCCGCCGCCTCGGCCACGTCGCCGACCGGGGTCGACGTCGCGTGCGCGTTCACATGTCCCACGTCCGAGGGCTGGAGGCCGCCGGTGCGCAGCGCGGCCGTGATGGCCCGGCTGGCGCCCTTGCCCTCCGGTTCGGGCGCGGTGATGTGGTAGGCGTCGGCAGTGGTGCCGATCCCGGCCAGCCTGCCGTACACCTTGGCCTTGCGGGCCGCGGCGTACTCGGCCCGCTCCAGCACCATGATCCCGGCGCCCTCACCCAGCACGAACCCGTCGCGCGCGAGGTCGAACGGACGGGAGGCCCGTTCGGGTTCGTCGTTGCGCGTGCTCATCGCCCGCATCTGCGAGAACCCGGCCACCGGCAGCGCGCAGATGCTCGCCTCGGCGCCGCCGCAGACCACCACGTCGACCTCCCCGGCCTTGAGCATCCGCCAGGCCCAGGCGATCGCCTCGGCGCCGGAGGCGCAGGCCGAGACCGGGGCGTGCACCCCGGCCCTGGAGCCCAGCTCAAGCCCGACCACGGCCGCGGGGCCGTTGGGCATGAGCATCGGCACGGTGAGCGGCGATACCTTGCGCTTCCCGTACTGCTCCAGGATGTCGTCCTGGCCGAGGATGGTCAGTGCGCCGCCGATGCCGGTGCCCACCACCACGGCCAGCCGCTCGGGCTCGACCTCGGGGGAACCGGCGTCCGCCCACGCCTGGCGGGCGGCGATCAGCGCGACCTGCTCCGACCGGTCGAGGCGGCGAGCCTCGACCCTGGTCAGCACCTCGGTGGGCTCGACAGCGAGCTGGGCGGCGATCCGCACGTCCAGGTCGAACCTGTCCACCCAGTCGGCCTTCAGCTCGCCGACCCCGCTGCGCCCGGCGAGCATCGCGTCCCAGGTGGACGCGACGTCGCCGCCGAGCGGGGTCGTCGCACCGAGACCGGTGACGACAACGTCAGCAGATGTCATTGGTTCTTCGAGATGTAGGCCACCGCGTCACCGACGGTCTTCAGGTTGACCAGCTCGTCGTCCGGGATCTTCACGCCGAACTTGTCCTCGGCCTGCACCGCGACCTCGACCATGGACAGCGAGTCGATGTCCAGGTCGTCCACGAAGGACTTCTCGGCGGCCACGTCGGCCTGGTCGACACCCGCGACCTCCTCGATGATCTCCGCGAGGCCGTCGAGAATTTCCTTTTCCGAAGCCATGAAGCTGTTCCTCTCTAGTTACCCACCGACCGGGACGGCAACGGCCGTCCCGGAGTCTGTTGTGCGCCCGCCCCCGCGCTCAGGGGCAGATGACCACCTGTCCGGCCGAGACCAGCCCGGCGCCGAAACCGATGAGCAGCAGCACATCGCCACTCTTGATCTCGCCGGCCTCGCGCATGTGGTCCAGCGCGATCGGGATCGAGGCGGAGGAGGTGTTGCCACTGGTGACGATGTCACGGGCGACCACCAGGTCCTCGCGGGCACCCCGGCCGCGCAGCTCCTTGGCGATCGACTCCACGATGCGCAGGTTCGCCTGGTGCGGCACCAGCGCGTCGATGTCGGAGAGCTTGAGCCCGGCCAGCTCCACCGCGCGCTCGGCCACCGGCCAGTTCTCCGTGGTCGCCCAGCGGAAGACCGACTGGCCCTCCTGGTAGAGGTAGCGCTGCGGGGTCACGCCGATCATCTCGGCGAGGCCGCCCGCGCTCTCCCAGGCCACCGGCCCGATGGCGGGCTCGTCCGAGGGTCCGATCACCGCGGCGCCCGCGCCGTCGGCGAAGATGATGCAGGTCGAGCGGTCGGTCCAGTCCACCCAGTCGGTGAAGCGCTCGGCGCCGATCACCAGCGCGTACCGGGAGGAGCCGCCGCGGACCAGGTCCGAGGCGGTGGCCATGGCGTAGCAGAAGCCCGCGCAGGCCGCGTTCACGTCGAAGGCGCCCGCCCTGCCGACCCCGATCCGCGCGGCGACCTGGGCCGCGGCGTTGGGGATGGTGCTGGGCATGGTGCAGGTGGCGATGATGACCGTGTCGATGTCATCGGGGTCCAGCCCGGAGTTCGCGACGGCCTTCTTGCCGGCCTCGACCGCCATGTCGGTCAGCGACTGGTCCTCGCGGGCGAGCCTGCGGGTCTTGATACCGACCCGGCTCTGGATCCACTCGTCGGAGGTGTCCACCAGCTTCGCGATGTCGTCGTTGGTCACCACGCGGTCGCCCTGGTGGCTGCCTAGTCCGATGATCCTCGTGCCGACCGGGCCGGGGGCCAGCTGCATCGTTGGTCGCTCCTCGTTGCTCACGCCGCACCACCGGCGAACAGGTCGGCCGCCTTGTCGAGGTCGGCCGGGGACTTCAGGGGGAGCCGCGTCAGGTCGGGAAGCTCCCGCTTGACCAGTCCGCTCAGCGTCCCGGCCGGAGGCAGCTCGACGACCGCGGTGACCCCCTGAGTGCCGAGGGTGGTCATGCAGGCGTCCCAACGCACCGGCGAGGTCACCTGGGTGACCAGCCGGCCAAGCACTTCGGCACCGTCGGTGCCCACAGGGAGCACAGCGCCTTCGGCGTTGGACAACAAGGGGCGCGTGACGTTGTTCACCGCCACCGACGCGGCGCGGGCGCGCAGCGCCTCGGCCGCGGGGGCCATGTAGTGGGTGTGGAAGGCGCCCGCCACGGGCAGCGCCTTGACCCGCGCCCGCTCGGGCGCGTCCGCGAGCAGCTTGTCCAGCCCGGCCAGGCTGCCCGCCGCCACGATCTGCCCGGCGCCGTTGCGGTTGGCGGGAACCAGGCCGAGCTCCTCGATCCGCGCGAGGACCTCGGTCTCCACGCCGCCCATCACGGCGACCATGCCGGTCGGTTCGAGCGCGCACGCGGCGGCCATCTCGGCCCCGCGCACCGCGGCCAGCGCGACGGCGTCATCGGCGGTGAGCACGCCACCAACTGCTGCGGCGGCGAGCTCACCGACCGAGTGGCCGGCAACCGGGACGTCGGTGGGCAACTCGACCCGGCGGGCCAACTCTTCGTACGCCAGCAGCGCCAGAGCCACCACCAGTGGCTGGGTCACCGACGTGTCCTTGATCTCCTCGGCGCTCGCCGTGGTGCCGAGGCGGACCAGGTCCAGCCCGGTCAGCTCGGACCAGTGGGACAGCCGCTCGGCAGCGCCGGGCAGTTCGAGCCATGGGCTGAACATGCCGGGGGACTGCGAGCCCTGTCCGGGAGCGAGGAGCGCGATCACGTCGGTAACTGAACACGCTCCAGGGGGTTCGCTGGCATGCCGCCGGGAACTAAGTTCGGGGGCTCTGTTTGTGGAGTGTCTACAAGCGGTGAGCAAAAACAGCCCCGCATATGTCTGTTTCATTGTGGTCAGCCCTAGGAACTCCGCCCGCTGGCTAGACCGAACGGGTGAGTGGTGAGACCGGGATCACCAGAGCCCGCGAGCCCTGGCCAGCCGCCCGACCGCCAGGGCGACCCGCAGCACCAGCGCGTCCCTCGGGTCGGTGGCGGTGTGCCCGGTGATCTCGGCCACCCGGCGCAGCCGGTACCGCACCGTGTTGGAGTGCACGAACAACGTCCGCGCGCAGCTCTCCAGCACGCCACCGGCCTCCAGATAGGCCTCCACCGTCTCCAGCAGTGAGCCGCCCGCCTCCACCAGCGGCCGCACCACCCGTTCCACCAGCTGCCGTTCCGCCTCCGGGTCCCCGGCCAGCGCGCGCTCGGGCAGCAGCTCGCCGGAGCGCACCGGCCGCGGCGCGGCGGGCCAGCCGACCACCGCGCGCAGCCCGGAGATGGCGTCGGCCGCGCTGTGGTGCGCCTCGGCCAGGCTGGGCACGGTCGGCCCGGCCACCACCGGCCCGTCGCCGAAGGCCTCGGCCATCTTGGCCAGCACGTCGTGCCCGGTGGACCCGGCCACCGGCCCGCCGAGCACCACCACCAGCCGGGAGCCCTGCACGCCGAGCAGCACCGCGCGCCCGGTGCGAGCGGCCCGGCTGCGCACGTCGAAGACCACCGCGGGCGGGTCGTCGCTGGCCGGGTTGCCGACCAGCACGGTGGCCTCGGCGGCCAGGTCCCAGCCGAGCGCGGCGGCCCGCGACAGCAGCGACTCCTCGGCGTCGCCACGCACGATGCCGTCCACCATCAGCGCTTCCAGCCGGGCGTCCCAGGCGCCACGGGCCTCGGCCGCGGCGGCGTAGGAGGTGGCCGCGGCGAAGGCGATCTCCCGGCCGTAGCGCAGCACCGCCTCGGTCAGCCAGCTCCGCTCCGCGGTGTCCCTGCCCAGTATCGGCAGCTGCTGCTCCAGCTGGTCGATGGCGATCCGGACCAGCTCCACGGTCTGCCGCAGGCTGACCCAGCGGGAGATGTCGCGCGGCGCGGCGCGGAAGGCCTCCGCGGTCAGCCGGATGGCCTGCCGGGGGTCGCGCAGCCACTCCACGAAGTTGGCCGCGCCGGTCTGGATCACCAGCAGCACGCTGGCCCGCTGGTCGGCGGGCATCCGGCGGAACCAGGGCAGCTGGGAGTCCATCGCGGCGATGCTGGCCGCGGCCAGGTCGCCGGAGGCGCGCTCCAGCCCGCGCAGGGTGGCCGGCGACAACTCCGGCGGATGCGTGCCCGGCCCGGCCTCGGTGCTCATGCCGCCCAGAATCCCACGTCCGGCCGGTACTCAGGCGCACGCTGAGCGTTACCACAGTCGGGGGACCTTCTATACGGGGAAAATCCCAGATTAATGTGCGGCCAGTTCGCCCTGTTTTCCCTGCTCACCCGTCGGTAGGAACGAGCTGCTCGCCCGAAAGGGGCACAGGCGATGCAGGAGGTTCCACTGTGCGTAGCACAACCGCCATCCGCGGCAGGTGGTCGCGAGCGGCCGCGCTGACGCTGGCGCTGCTCGGTCTGCTCGGCACCCAGGTCGTGACCGCGACCTCGGCGGCCGACGCGGCCGAGACGGCCAGCCCGGCCGCGCTCAAGGAGTTCTACGGCCAGGTCCCGAACTGGCAGCCGTGCAAGTTCAACACCGGGCTGGACTGCGCCACCCTGGTGGTGCCGCTGGACTACCGCAAGCCCAAGCAGGAGCGGATCTCGCTGTCGGTGAGCAGGCTCAAGGCCAGCGACCCGGCCAAGCGGCGCGGCATCCTGCTGACCAACCCCGGCGGTCCCGGCGGCAGCGGCCTGGCCATGCCGACCTACTTCTACGGCACCCCGCTGACCGAGGTCTACGACCTGATCGGCTTCGACCCGCGCGGGGTCAACGAGTCCACCCTGCTCAGCTGCGAGGTCACCACCGACCTGCACAAGCTGAACTCGCGCCCGGAGGACAAGGACTTCCCGGCCTGGGCGGCCAGCGCCCGGCAGAGCGAGGAAGCCTGCCGCAAGGCCGGTGGCGCGCTGCGCAAGCACGTCAACACGCCCAACACCGCCCGCGACATGGACGTCATCCGCGGCGTGCTGGGGGAGAAGAAGCTCAACTACGTCGGCTACTCCTACGGCACCTACCTCGGCGCGGTCTACGGCAGCCTGTTCCCCAAGCAGCTGGACCGCAGCGTGCTGGACTCCGCGGTGCACCCGGAGTGGATCTGGCGGGAGCAGTTCAAGCGCCAGTCGGTGGCCTTCCGGGAGAACGTGGACCTGTGGGCCGAGTGGGCCGGGCAGCGCAACAACCGCTTCGGCATCGGCAAGACCAAGGCCGAGGTGCTGGCCACGGTCGAGCAGGTGGCGGCCAAGCTGCACGCCAAGCCGGTGGACGGCTTCGACCGCACCCAGTTCGACGCGGGCATGGGCGGCGGCGCGCGGTACCGGTTCAACTGGGAGTTCCTGGCCGAGGACGTGAAGTACTTCCGGGACTTCCAGCCGGGCTCCGCCGAGTTCGCCGAGGCGGTCAAGGCGGGCAAGGAACTGGCCGCGCTGGGCCTGGCCCAGCTGCGGGCCGGCGTGTTCGACACGGTGACCTGCGAGGCGGACTGGCCGGGTGACCTCAACACCTACTACCAGGACATGCGCGAGTTCCGGGACCGCTACCCCTACGGCCTCGGCGTCGGCCGTGCCGCGCCGCGCACCTGCACCTTCCGCTCCTTCACCCCGCCGGAGCAGCCGGTCAAGCTCAAGCGCAAGGGCTACCAGACCGGCCTGGTGATCCAGGCCGACGGCGACACCCAGACCCACTACGACGGCGGCCCGGCCATGGCCGAGCGGCTGGAGAACCACCTGATCTCGGTGGCCGACGAGGGCCGCCACGGCCTGTACGCGCTGGGCGGCAACACCTGTGTGGACGAGCACGTGAACCGGTACCTGGTCGACGGCGTGCTGCCGCCGAGCCGGGTGATCTGCGCGGGCACCCCGCGTCCGGACGTGCCCGCCGACACCGAGTCCGCGCGGTCCCGCCGGTCCGCGCCCACCCCGCCGTCCGCGCTGGCGGAGAAGGTGCGCGCGGCCGCGGTGGCCAACAAGGTGACCAACCTGCCGTTCTGATTCATCGCTGAGACAACGAAAAAAAGGAGAAGGCCCGGCGCTCGCGCCGGGCCTTCTCATCCCTCCGGTCCCCACCGGTAGTTCTACTGTGGACGGTCAGGGCCGTTCGGGCCAGTCCATTACTCCTATCGGGTCTGTGTGGTGCCTTGCTGGTTTAGGCCAACCAGCCCACGATCAACTCCGGTAGCGACAAGCCGTCGCGGATTGAGGAGGAAGTCGTGGGAGGCGAACTACGCCGGGGACTCGCGGACGCGTGGTCCATGGTGGCGACATTTGTGCCGAAGCTCTTCGGCTTCTTGCTGATCCTGTTGGTCGGCTGGCTGATCGCCAAGGCGCTGGCCAAGGTGGTCTCGTTGCTGCTGCGCAAGACCGGCTTCAACCGGCTGGCCGACAAGGCGGGCGTGGGCTCGCTGCTGGCCAGCCAGCGGGTGGACGCCGCCGAGATCATCGTCAAGCTCGTCTACTACTTCGTCCTGCTGATCGCACTGCAACTGGCCTTCAGCGCCTTCGGCACCGGCAACGCGGTGAGCCAGCTGCTCACTGACATCGTCAGCTACCTGCCGCGGATCGTCGTGGCGATCGTGCTGCTGCTGGTGGCCGCGGCCATCGCCAGGGTGGTGCGGGACATGGTGAGCGCCGCGCTCGGCGCTCGCCCGTTCACCCCGCTGCTGCGCGGCATCACCTACGTCTTCATCCTGGCGCTGGGTGTGATCGCGGCGCTGAACCAGCTCGGCATCGCCACCGCGGTCACCCTGCCGGTGCTCATCACGGTGCTGGCCACGGTCGGCGGCATCCTGGTGGTCGGTGTCGGCGGCGGCCTGATCCAGCCGATGCAGGAGCGCTGGGGCCGCTGGCTGAGCCGGATCGAGAGCGAGGCCGCGGCAGGCCGCAACCCCGCTCCCGCGCCGGGCACCTCAACGCCGCCGGGGCCGCCGCCGAACAACGACCCGACCCCGCCCGCCGGGACGCCGATCCCGCCGATGCCGCCCGCGCAGTAGCTCAGCGCTCCAGCGACGCCAGCACGTCTTTCCAGCTCAGGTAAGCGAAACCGGTGGTCTCCAGTTCCTCGCCAGAGGGATCGGTGGCCGCCGGTTTCCGCTCTCCGTCGTGCACCACGAGCAGCCCGGCGGGATATCCGGGCAGCGGCGTGGTCACCACGGCCGCCCCGTCGGAGTGCTCCACCGAGTCCCGCCCGTGCCCCTCGCGCACCCGGAACGTGCCGAGCACCTTGCCGGGCTTGACCCGGTCGTAGACCACGAACCGCGAGTCGCCCTGGCTGGAGGCGACCAGCTGCCCCGTGCCGTCCCCGGCGTCGGCGATGGTCAGCCCCTCGGCGTCCGCGGTCAGCCACTTGCCGCCGAAGCCGGGGTCGGGGCCGTCCGGCACGCACTCCTCGGTCTGCTCGTCGTACTTCGCGGGCACCCCGAACTCACGCACCCGGTCGATCAGCTCCGGCTGGCCAAAGCCCTTGGCGGACAACGGGATCCGCCAGATGCCGACATCCTCCTGGGCGGCGTAGAGCACCCGGTGCCGGGAGTCGATCACCATGCCCTCCAGCTGCGGCCGCTCACCCGGCTCGGCGCAGGGCGTCCAGGTCTTGCCGCCGGGCAGCCGGAAGCTCGCCGGGATGTCCACAGTGGACAGCTGGCGGACGCTGACCCCCGCCGCGGTGCGCACCGGGGTGAGCAGGGCCAGCCGGGTCTCGTGGCGGCGGCTGGCCACCACCAGCGGGACGCCCCGGTCGGTGCCCGCGGCCAGGCCGTAGGCGGTGCGCTGCTCGTCCACCTCGGCCTCGGTCGCGCTGAACACCCTCGGCGTCTCCGGCGCGGTCACGTCGGTGAGCACCCGCTGCCCGGCCGCCGCGCCGCGCGGGTCGACCCGGTACACCCGCACCCGGTCCCGGCCGCGGTCGCTGACGAAGGCCAGATCGCCCAGCACGTCCACGTTGTTGAACCGGCCGGGCGCGGCCCCGGCCTGCGGCGGCGGTGGCGCGGCCACCAGCTGCAACTGCTTGCCGGCGAGGTCGAAGACGGCCAGGCCGCCCTCCTTGAGCGTGCCGAGCACCACGCTGTGCTCCCGCCGGGACGGGTGCGTCCAGATCGCCGGGTCGTCGGCGTTGGCGTTGGCCGGGACGCCGCTGGCGTCGTCGACGAACGGCGGGGTCTGGGCGGCGGGGACGACGGTGCCGGGCCTGGCGTTCGCGAGGCCGGGCAAGCCGAGCACGAGCAGGGCGACAACTGGGGGGACCAGCAGGTTGCGCATGGCTCAACCCTGGCGGTCGCAGGTGAACGCGAACAGTCTTTCAGGTCACTATCCCCTGGGCGGAATAGCGGTGGGGGAGGACAGTGTTGGCCAGAGCAGAAGTGTCGTGCGCTCCGGGGTCGGTGAAAATCCGAACCGGCGGTGAAAGCCCGCGACCCGCCGGCAGCCAGCCGGCGGTTGACACGGTGAAATTCCGTGGCCGACGGTGACAGTCCGGATGGGAGGCAGCGCACGCGCGCCCGCGTGCGCTGACGTCTGAGTCCGCACGCCGGTGTCGCGTCGCCGTTCCCAGAAACAGGCCCGGGGCCTGGACTGTGGGGAGAGGCAGATGCGGTTCCTGATGGACCACGGGTTCGAGTTCTTCGGCCAACGGGTCGCCTACGCCGAGCTGATCGGCCAACTGGGCGCGCTGGCCGTGGTCTTCCTGGCCCAGCGCCGCACCCTGTGGACCTGGCCGGTGCAGATCGTCACCGCGGTGCTGCTGTTCAGCGTCTACCTCTCCGCCCAGCTCGGCGGCCTGGCCACCCGGCAGGTCGCGGTGCTGGCCATCGCGCTCTACGGCTGGTGGGCCTGGACCCGCCGCCGCGACCCGGTCTTCGGCGTCGCGGTGCGCGCGGCCACCACCACCGAACGCCTGGTGATACTCGGCCTGATGCTGGTCGGCACCACCGGGTTCGCGCTGCTGCTGGACGCGCTGGACGCCTCCTGGGCGCCGTGGCCGGACGCGTGGATCTTCATCGGCACCCTGGTCGCCTACGGCGCGCAGGCCTACGGGCTGGTCGAGTTCTGGCTGGTGTGGCTGGCCGTGGACGCGGTCGGCGTGCCCTTGCAGCTGATGTCCGGGCTGTGGTTCTCCGCGCTGGTCTACATCGTGTTCGCGGTGCTGGTGATCCGCGGCTGGCGGGACTGGAACCGCACCGCGGCCGCCGCCCGGCAACGAATGACGGTTGACACGGCCAGGTGACGGTGATGGGTTCGGGCCGGGGCTCACTGGGGGCCTCACCCGAACCCACCGAGGAGTCACGTGCGTCGACTCATCGCCCTGGCCGCGCTGACCACAGCCGCCCTTGGCCTCGTCACACCCGCCGCGACCGCGGCGCCCGCCCCGCCGCGCACCGGCTTCGAGCAGACCAACGGCGCCAGCTGGACCGGCCTGGACGAGGAGCAGGTCTTCCTGACCGCCGTGGACAAGGCCAGCCGCCACACCACCGTCTCCCGCATCGGCGAGACCGTGCAGGGCCGCCCGATCAACCTGGTCCGGATCGGCCCCGCGCACGCCATCAGCACCGTGCTGTTCATCTGCTCCCAGCACGGCGACGAGCCCTCCGGCCGCGAGGGCTGCCTGAGCAAGCTGCGCGACCTGGCCTTCCAGCGCGCGGACCCCAAGGTGCGGTACCTGTTCGTGCCCACCGCCAACCCGGATGGCCGGGCCGCGGACACCCGCACCAACGCCAAGGGCGTGGACATCAACCGCGACCACCTGCTGCTGGTCTCACCGGAGGCGAAGGCACTGGCCAAGGTGATCAAGGACTACCGGCCGGAGGTCATCCACGACCTGCACGAGTACGGCGCCACGCCCAAGGTCTACGACAAGGACGTGCTGTACCTGTGGTCCCGCAACCTCAACGTGGACGGCCACCTGCACGAGGAGTCGGTCGCGCTGTCCAAGGACTACGCCAAGCCGCACGTGGAGCGGGCCGGCCAGAGCACCGGCGAGTACGGCATCTGGACCGACCCGGTCACCGGCAAGCCGATCCGCCAGGTCGCCGGTGACGGCCAGGAGCGCATCCTGCGCAACACCGCGGGCCTCAAGCACGCGGTCGGCATGCTGCTGGAGACCAAGGTCGACGCCAAGGATCCGGCCGAGGCCGCCGATCCCGCGCTCAACCAGCGCCGCCGGGTGCAGGGCCAGCTGGCCGCCGTCGCGGGCACGGTCAAGCTGGTCGCCGACCGCTGGGCGCCGATCCAGCTCGCGGTGGCCAAGAGCAGGCTGTCCGCGGTGCTCGGTCAGGGCCCGGTCTACTTCGGCGGCGCGGACAACGAGGCGGCCAAGCCCGAGGACGTGGAGCGGAACCCGGCCTGCGGGTACAAGCTGACCACCGAGCAGTTCGCCGCGCACCGCGAGGTGCTGGGCCTGCACGGCATCTTCTCGGTGCCGGTGCCCGGCGGCCGGATCGTGCCGCGCCACCAGGAAGCCGGGAAGCTGGTCCCGCTGCTGCTGGACCCGCGCGCGGACTACGGCCTGGTCAAGGCCGTGCCCGCGCCGCACTGCATCTGAGCCGACCCGCGGCCCGTCTGGCCGCGCCCGTCCCCACGCGAAGGGGCTCCCCGGCAGCACCGGGGAGCCCCTTTTTCGCGTTCGTTCAGGCGGAACCGGGGTCCGAGGTCTGCGGACCGGCGGCCTGCACGTCGTCGATGCGGTACTTGCGCGCCGCCTCGGCGACCGCCGACCGCTCCACCTCACCGCGCTTGGCCAGCGCGGCCAGCGTGGCCACCGTGATCGACTCGGCGTCGACCAGGAAGTGGCGGCGGGCGGCCGGGCGGGTGTCGGAGAAACCGAACCCGTCGGTGCCCAGGGTCAGCATGTCGGTGGGCACCCACGGCCGGATCAGGTCCGGCACCGCGCGCATCCAGTCCGACACCGCTACCACGGGGCCTTCGCCCTCGGCCAGCGCCTGGGTGATGTACGGCACCCGGGGAGTCTGCTCGGGGTGCAGCAGGTTCTCCCGCTCGATCGCCACCGCCTCGCGGCGCAGCTCCGACCACGAGGTGGCCGACCACACATCGGCGTGCACGCCCCAGTCCTGGGCCAGCAGCTCCTGCGCGCGCATCGCCCAGGGCAGCGCCACACCGGAGGCCAGCACCTGGGCCCGCAGCCCGCCCTGGCCCTCGGCCCGCTTGACGCGGTACAGGCCGCGGAGCAGGCCGTCCACGTCCAGGTCCGCGGGCTGCGCGGGCTGGACGTACGGGTCGTTGTAGACGGTGAGGTAGTAGAAGATGTCCTCGGAGTTCTCCCCGTACATCCGGCGCAGACCGTCCTTGACGATGTGCGCCACCTCGTACCCGTAGGCCGGGTCGTAGGACACCACCGCGGGGTTGGTGTAGGCCAGCAGCTGCGAGTGCCCGTCGTTGTGCTGCAGGCCCTCACCGGTGAGCGTGGTGCGACCGGCGGTGGCGCCGAGCACGAAGCCGCGGGCCATCTGGTCCGCCGCCGCCCACAGGCCGTCGCCGGTGCGCTGGAACCCGAACATCGAGTAGAAGATGTAGATCGGGATCATCGGCTCGCCGTGCGTGGCGTAGGAGGTGCCCGCCGCGGTGAACGAGGCGGTCGACCCGGCCTCGTTGATCCCCTCGTGCAGGATCTGGCCCTTCTCGCTCTCCTTGTAGGCGAGCATCAGCTTGGCGTCCACCGAGGTGTACAGCTGACCGTGCGGGTTGTAGATCTTCTGCGTCGGGAACATGGAGTCCATGCCGAAGGTCCGCGCCTCGTCCGGGATGATCGGGACGAGCCGGGGGCCGATCTCCGGGTCCTTCGCCAGGTCCTTGACCAGCCGGACGAAGGCCATGGTGGTGGCCACCTCCTGCTTGCCGGACCCGCGCTGGATGACCTCGTAGACCTTGTCGCCCGGCAGCACCAGCGGCTTGTCCTTGACCCGGCGGGCGGGCGCCGAACCACCCAGCTGACGACGGCGGTCCAGCAGGTACTGGATCTCCGCGGAGTCCTTGCCGGGGTGGTAGTACGGCGGCAGGTACGGGTCGCGGTCGAGCTCGGCGTCGGTGATCGGGATCCGCTGGGTGTCGCGGAAGCGCTTCAGGTCGTCGAGGGTGAGCTTCTTCATCTGGTGCGTGGCGTTGCGCGCCTCGAACTGCGGGCCCAGGCCGTAGCCCTTGATGGTCTTGGCCAGGATGACCGTGGGCTGGCCGTGGTGCTCGGTGGCCGCCTTGTAGGCCGCGTACACCTTGCGGTAGTCGTGCCCGCCGCGCTTGAGGTTCCAGATGTCCTGGTCGCTGTAGGGGGTGACCAGCTCCTTGGTCCGCGGGTCGCGGCCGAAGAAGTGCTCACGCACGTAGGCGCCGTCGTTGGCCTTGTAGGTCTGGAAGTCGCCGTCCGGCGTGGTGTTCATCAGGTTGACCAGGGCGCCGTCGCGGTCGGCGTGCAGCAGCGTGTCCCACTCCCGGCCCCAGACGACCTTGATCACGTTCCAGCCCGCGCCGCGGAAGAACGACTCCAGCTCCTGGATGATCTTGCCGTTGCCGCGCACCGGCCCGTCCAGGCGCTGCAGGTTGCAGTTGATCACGAAGGTCAGGTTGTCCAGGCCTTCGGAGGCCGCGACGTGGATCAGGCCACGCGACTCCGGCTCGTCCATCTCGCCGTCGCCGAGGAAGGCCCACACCCGCTGCTGCGAGGTGTCGGCCAGCCCGCGGTCGTGCATGTACCGGTTGAACCGGGCCTGGTAGATGGCGTTCATCGGGCCGAGGCCCATGGACACCGTCGGGAACTCCCAGAAGTTCGGCATCAGCCGCGGGTGCGGGTAGGACGGCAGGCCGCCGCCCGGCCCGGCGTGCGACAACTCCTGCCGGAAGCCGTCCAGCTGCTCGGCGGAGAGCCTGCCTTCCAGGAAGGCGCGGGCGTAGATGCCGGGGGAGGCGTGGCCCTGGATGAAGAGCTGGTCGCCGCCGCCGGGGTGGTCCTTGCCACGGAAGAACCAGTTGAAGCCGACCTCGTAGAGCGCGGCGGAGGAGGCGTAGGTGGAGATGTGACCACCGACACCGACGCCGGGCCGCTGGGCGCGGTGCACCATCACCGCGGCGTTCCAGCGGATGAAGGCCCGGTAGCGGCGCTCGGTCTCCTCGTCGCCGGGGAACCAGGGCTCCCGCTCGGTGGGGATGGTGTTCACGTAGTCGGTGCTGGTCAGCGAGGGTACGCCGACGTGGCTCTCGCGAGCACGTTCCAGCAGCCGGAGCATCAGGTACCGGGCGCGCTGCTGACCGGCCCCGGCGAGGACGGCGTCGAAGGACTCCAGCCACTCGGCGGTCTCCTCCGGATCGATGTCCGGCAGGTGGGCGGCCAGCCCGTCGCGGATGACGCGCACCCGCTCAGGGGTGCCGGCGCCGGTGTTCTGCGGGGCCAAGGGTTCTCCTCGCCATGCTTCGTCGTCAGTTTCGGGGCAGCCTTTCTCGGCCACGCGGTGTCAGTTGAGCATCCCACGCGTTGGCGCTGCCGTGTCATCGTCCCCCATCCTTACGCGTGCGCGCACGCGCGTCACCGCTACCGGTCGGTAACTGTCAATAGTCCGATCGAGGGCAGCCAGATGCCGCCAGTTGGGAAGCCATTCCGGCGTGTCCCGCCTCGTGCAGTTGCGCAGGTGGCCACTCGCAGTGTTCGCTAGCCGGGATCGGTTGGACACACCAGTGCGGCGGCCGTTGGGCTTGCCGCACTCGCGTAGTTGGAGGAGTGACACTCGTGGTCGCCGCGGAAGGCGCTGAAAAGGTCGGCGTCGCCGAGAGGCTCGGTATTGAGCCGGACATGGTGGTCCAGGAACTCGGCTGGGACGAGGATGTCGATGACGACATCCGCGCCGCCGTGGAGGAGCGCTGTGGAGGCGAACTCCTCGACGAGGACGCGCAGGAAGTCATCGACGTGGTGCTGTACTGGTGGCGAGAGGGTGACGGTGATCTCACCGACGACCTCGTCGACGCCATCACACCACTCGCCGACGAGGGCGTGATCTGGCTGCTGACACCCAAGACCGGAAAGCCGGGCTACGTGGAGCCGAGTGACGTCGGCGACGCGTCCAGCACGGCGGGACTGTCCGTCACCTCGACACTGTCGGTGTCGGAGGGCTGGACGGCCACCCGGCTGGTCGGCGCTCGGGCCGGGAAGCCCAAGCGCTGAGACCAAGTCTGTGAGTTCTCCCTGAGGGTCTAGGCTGGCTCGCTGAAGCCAGCCAGACTCCCAGGAGAGTGCTCGATGACGATCGAGGTCGGTACGCAGGCCCCGGACTTCACGCTGCCGGACAGCAACAAGGAGAAGGTCACCCTCTCCTCGTTCCGCGGCGAGAAGAACGTCCTGCTCGTGTTCTACCCCTTCGCGTTCAGCGGCATCTGCACCGGTGAGCTGTGCCAGGTCCGGGACGAGATCGGCGACTACCAGAACGACGCCGTGCAGGTGATCGGTGTGTCCGTGGACACCCCGTTCAGCCTCAAGGCGTGGGCGGCGCAGGAGGGCTACACCTTCCCGCTGCTGTCCGACTTCTGGCCGCACGGCGAGGTCGCCAAGTCCTACGGCGTCTTCAACGACACCGCCGGCTTCGCCGTCCGCGGCACCTTCCTGATCGACAAGGACGGCATCGTCCGCTTCGCCGAGGTCAACGGCCCCGGCGAAGCCCGTGACCAGTCCGCGTGGAAGAAGGCGCTGACCGAGCTGGCCAGCTGAACCGCAAGATCGCGCAGCGCCCCGGGCGGTACGCTCGGGGCGCTGCGGGGGCGCATAGCTCAGTGGGAGAGCACTCGCCTTACAAGCGAGGGGTCGTTGGTTCGAACCCAACTGTGCCCACCAGGTAGCACCGCTCGGCGCCGGACAGGCCCGGGTCACGTGACGTCAGTCGTCACGAGACCCGGGCCTGTTCTTGTCTGCCGGTCCGCGCGCGGAATCCCGGTGGATTCATCCGCCAGTTCTCGTTGACGTATTGGCAATGCTTGTCCAACCATCAACTAATGCAGCGGCGCTCCGCTGATTGGGTGGCGGACCGCTCGTCGTGCCGGGGCGGCAACTCGGCGCAGCCGAACCTGTTTCGTGCGGCTTGTGCTGAACATCGCTGCACGTTCGTCTTTGTTCATTCTGCTGACGGGCCGCTTGACCTGCGTAAACACCCGATCTGGTGATGCTTGCGAGTGCTTGCGCGGCTACCGTGTTTGGTATCCGGCATTCGGGTGGTCCTCTTGCCTGAGTGGCAAGAAATGCCCGGTATTGGATGGCGGAACGCCGGAATTCGGCCATGATGACGACTACTGCGAGACCCCGGGGAGCTAGGTGTCCGCTCCCGAGAGCGCACCCCGGGGTAGCGGTTCCCAAGATCACGCATTGCTGTCCGCAATGCGTACAGCGCATGTTGCATGCGCCGGAAAGGAGTAATTCGATCATGATCGCACCACTGCCAGTCCCGTGGCCCGCCCCGACGCCGCCGCTGGGCCTGCTGGCCTGGCTGATCGCCCTGGCCGGCACCTCGGTGCTCTCGGCGCTCGGCGCCACGCCGGTCACCGCGGCGACCATCGTGATCGCGCTCGGCGGGCTGTGCGCCGAGCTGGCCCAGCGGTTCGGACCCGACCCGGCCACGGTTTCCCCCCGGCGCTGACCAGGACAGAAAGATCCGTACCCGAGATGACGAACAACGCCACCCCGAATGGCGGGCAGGCGCAACCCATCGGCTCCCGTGAGCTGGGGTTGCTGCTTCAACGAGTGCGCAGCCGGGCCCAGGTCGACACCGGCGTGGTCGCCGACTTCGCCGACACCTCGGTCCAGATCATCGACGACATCGAGTTCGGCGTGGCCGCGCCGACCTGGCGAGTGCTGGAGGCCTACTTCGACCTGGTGCCGGACGAGGACGCGCTCCGCCGGCAGGTCGGCGACCTGTTCCGCGGCAGCGCGGAACCGGCGGGCGCACCGGATCAGGCCGGGACCGGACTGGCGAAGATCGAGGCCGAGTTCGAGGCCCTGTACCTGCGCAACTACCGGAAGGACATCGAGCACCCGGACAACTTCAGCGCGCCCGCGCCTCGCCTGGACGCCGAGACCGAGCAGGCCGAGGCGATCCGGTCCAGGGTCGCCGAGGTGCGCAGGCTCAGCGGCCGGATCGCCCCGCCGATGGAGCCCAGGACCAACGTCGCCACCTGGCCGCGGCCGGAGTCCGTGCGCAGCGTCGAGCAGTTCCGCGCGGCCATGATGGCGATCAAGAAGGCGGTCGGGGTGAGCTTCCGGGACCTGGAGTTGCGGGCCACGGTCGCCGGCTACCCCGTGGCCTTCACCACCATCCGCAGCCACTGCGTCCCGGCGAAGTCCCCCAAGGACCTGAGGCTGCCCAAGGACCAGCACCTGATGGGCATGCTGACCGCCTTCGGCGCCCCACCACCGCTGATCGACGACTGGATCACCGTCCGCCAGACCCTGGCCCAGCTCCCCGCCGGCGAGATCGTGGCAGCGGACCCGGCGGAGACCGACCAGCACCCGCCAGGCCTGCCACCGCCGCCCCGGCACCCGGGGATGCTCGAACGCGGCGGCGGGCCGTCCACGCCAATGGAGCCGGCCACCACCGCGCCACCGGCCGCCGGCCCGCCTGCGCGGCTGCCCGTGACGCGCCCGGTGCGCTCCCGGCCCACGCTCGCCAACGTGCTGTGGGGCCTGGGCGGCCTGCTGGCCGGGATCCTGCTCGCCGTGCTGGTGCTCTCGATGAGGTGGTGAGCCGCTGGGGCCGGCTCCAGGCGGGCCGGCCCCAGCACGTGTCCTGCTGGCAAAGAAACGGAGATTTTCGCTGGCCAGAGCCCCTATTGCGGGTTCGGCCCGTACTGTCTCCGGAACTGATAGCCGCCATTCGGGTGATGTGATCGCGAATACGTGTGGATCAGTGGTGAAGCGGTCGTGACGTCGCTGTGATCGCGTTACTGTCCCTTGGGGAGATTTGCCAGGGGACGGGGGGATTTGCCATGG
Organism: Crossiella sp. NPDC003009; assembly: GCF_053591555.1. NCBI lineage: Bacteria > Bacillati > Actinomycetota > Actinomycetes > Pseudonocardiales > Pseudonocardiaceae > Crossiella > Crossiella sp. NPDC003009. Next base: position 203,177 of record NZ_JBSFUA010000009.1, read on the forward strand.
GGCCTCGCGATGCGAAGGCGACGATCGACTTCGGCGGGGGCACGAAGTTCACGGTCGATGTGGCGCAGCTGGACAACCTGATCAAGGGGCTGACGGAGGCCAAGACCAAGGTTGAGGAGATCGGCCAGTTGGCGGCGGAGACCACAAGGATGGCCAACCCGCCCAGCGATGAGGACTACAGCCGGGGGGCTATCCGTCAGATCATCGAGCGCACTACTGCCGAACGCGATGGCACGCATACCAAAGCCAACCAGGCCTATGCGGCTGCCCTCGATACGATGATTCAGAAGTTGACCGCCGCCCGGGACCAGTACGCCGGGACTGAGGGCGCCAACAAGAACAAGCTGAAGCCAGGGGGCTGACTGTGACCCGTCGAGGGACTCGTGTGCTGGTTGCGATTGGTGCGGTCGCGGGGGTAGTGCTGACCGGATGCGGTGGTGGGCCCGGGCCGGGCACGACCACCACATCGGCGAGCGCACCCACCTCCAGTTTGATGGCGAGCGACGCGCCCACGGTGCCCTCACCTGATCTGGACACCAACCGGTTCGCGTCAAGCCCGTGCGGCATGCTCACCACTGAGCAGGCCAAGGACGTCGCGGGCGGAGTGCGCGGTGACGTGCGCGAGAGCCCGCTCGGGCCCTCGTGCAGGTGGCAGGCCAGCGGCACTCCGGCGAAGAACCACTTCTCGGTGACGGTGAACAATCAGCTCGGGGGGCTGGCCCAGCTTTACGGTCGCAAGTCGGAGTTCAGGGTGTGGGAGCCGGTGCAGGTGGCCGGTCAGCCCGCGGTCGTCGCGATGGATGCCGATGTGCGGGACAAGGGTGTGTGCGTACTGGAGATCGGCACCGCGCAGAAGACCACGGTCGCGGTGGACGTCCGGTTGTCACTGGGCGCGGCGGACTACGCCAATGCCTGCCGGCCGGCCGGCCGAATCGGCGAGATGGTGGTCGCCACGTTGAAGGGGGGAAACTGATGCCAATTCCATTGCTGGTCATCGGGATTGGGGCTTTGGTCGGCGCCGGGGGCGCGGCCGGGGCCAGTATGTGGTCCATTGACACGCCGCGGCCGGAAGGTATTCGCGGGGATCAGATCTACAAGTGGTTCCAGGAAGGCAAGGGGCCTGGGCCGGGGATCTCGCCCATTCAGCAGACCTGGGACAAGGTCGGCAAGCAGTATGACGAGGTTCGGGGCCTGGTGGAGAAGGTTATCCGGGACTCGCACGGGGTGTGGGAGGGCAAGGCGGCGGATGCGGCGCGGCAGCAGTTCAGTCCGCTGGCCGCGTTCGCCGATCATGCCAAGGCGATGGCCGGGGCGACTTCGAAGGCCGTTGGTCAGCAGGGCAATGACTGGTTCGGGTGCAAGAACCAGTTGAAGCCGGTGCCGACGGATCCGCCGCAGAACAACCTGGCGAACAAGCTGTACCCGTTCTCCACCAATCTTGACGCCGAGATCGAGAAGTTCAAGGCCGCGACCGGGGACAATCAGCGGGTTTATGCCGGGTATGGCGTGCGCACCGACGGCAACGTGCAGTCGTTGCCGACCTGGATGACGCCGCCGGAGGTCAGCGGTGATGTCTCGGTGGTCAAGCCGGGCGGTCCCGGCGGCCCGGGTGGTCCTGGGGGTCCCGGGGGGCCCGGTGGTCCAGGTGGGGGCGGCGGTGGCTTCCAAGGCGGGCAGGGCGGCGGTTACGGGCAGTTCGGCGGCGGTGGCGGCGGGGGTGGCTACGGCGGTGGCGCCGGTGGTGGTGCTGGTGGCGGTGCCGGTGGTGGCGGGACCGGTGGTGGGGGGACCGGTGAGGTGCCGATCGGTGTGGTGCCGGGGCCGATCGAGCCGCCTCGGGATCAGACCGGGACCGCTGGGTACGCGTCCAATGACGTTCCGGTGATGCCAGGGGGTGGCGGCACCGGCGGCGGGACTGGCGGCGGTGGCGGCTTCGGTGGCGGTGCCGGTGGTGGGTTCGCCGGGGGTGCCTTCGGTGGTGGGTTCGGTGGCGCTGGTGGTGGGGCCGCCGGTGGGCCTGGGGCCGGGGGGAGTGCCGGGGTTGGCCGGGCTGGTGGCGGGTTCGGGCCCGCTGGGGCCGGTGGCGCCGGGCGGGCTGGGGCGCCGGGGATGGGCGGGATGCCCATGGGCGGTGCCGGGGCCGGGCGCAAGGAGGAGGACGAGGAGCACGAGCGGGCCTCGTTCCTGATGGAGACCGAGGACATCTTCGGGGACAACCGGTCCGTGGCTCCGCCGGTGATCGGCGAGTAGTGATGTTGCGTTCCGCTGTCACGTTGTCCGCGCTCGCCTACGACCTGGTCTGGGAAGCAGAGGAGATCGGGGACAAACACAACGCGCTGCTCACGCCCTCACCAGGGGCGACCATGGCCGAGCGACTGGAGCTGGGGCGGCCCGCGATCGAGGAGCTGATGCGGGCCGGGCTGTTCGACGGGCGGCAGGTGCACCCGGACCTGAAGGCGGCCATGCACCTCATCGTGCGGGCGCACCGGGAGCTCTACGGCTGGTTCACGCCGGAGCCGGACGCGCCGACCCAGTCCGTGCTGGCGGTGGCCAGCGGCCGGGACGCGCTGCTGGCGGTGCTCACCGGGGAACAGCTGCACCTGCAGCCGATCGACGCCAGGGAGCTGGCCTCGGCGGTGGCCGGGGTGCTGCCGGAGGCCCAGCCGCTGCGGATACCGACCTACTCGGTGCCGCTGGAGGACCTCAACGGCGGCGGCCGCGGCCAGTCCGGTGACGGCTACCTGGAAACCGCGGGTTCCGCCGCCGGGCGGAGCGCGGAGCTGGCCAGGGTGCGGCGGCTGTTCGCCGAGCCCCGGCTGGGCGCCGGGCAGTTCCGGGCCGCCGGGCGGGACCGGCACGGGCGGCGGCAGGTCACGCCCTCGCCAGTGGACTACTTCGACGTGGCGGGCGGGCGGTACGTCACCTACCTGCCCAGTCGCGGCGACGGGGTCGGCTGGGGCGTGGTCGCGCCCGGTGGGCGGGCGCAGCTGGTGGAGCGGTTCACCGAGCTGGTGGCCAGCACGCCGAACTGAGCGGTGGGATGTTTCCCAGGTCACATCCGTTGAGGCGTCATGAGGCTCCGGTCCGTATGTCCCACTGGCGCCGCGGGGCACACGGACCAACTGGCGAAACCCTGCACGCGGCCCGGACGGGCGTCCCCTCACCCGTCCGGGCCGCGGCAGGTCTTTTGGGCAGTGGCGTGGCTACCCCCTGGTAACTCCCGTTCGAATTGGGCATGCTGCTGGGCATGACGTGGATGGTGTACGGGGCCAACGGCTACACCGGGCAGCTGATCGCGGAGCTGGCGGTGCGCCGCGGCGAGACGCCGGTGCTCGCGGGCCGGGCCGCCGAGAAGGTGGTCCCGCTGGCCGAGCGGCTCGGGCTGCCGTACCGGGTGTTCGGGCTGGACGAGCGGCTTGCCGGCCACCTGGACGGGGTGGACACCGTGGCGCACTGCGCGGGACCGTTCTCGGCCACCGCCGCGCCGATGGTGCGGGCCTGCCTGGACGCCAAGGTCAACTACCTGGACATCACCGGTGAGATCGCGGTGTTCGAGCAGATCGCGCAGCGCTCCGCCGAGGCCGAGCGGGCCGGGGTGGTGCTGCTGCCGGGCGCCGGGTTCGACGTGGTGCCCACCGACTGCCTGGCCGCGATGCTGGCCGCGGACCTGCCCGGCGCCACGCACCTGGAGCTCGCCTTCGCCGGGATGGCCAGCGCCAGTGCCGGCACGCTGCGCACCACGGTGGAGTCGCTGGGGCTCGGCGGCAGGGCCCGGATCAACGGGCTGATCCGGCCGGTGCCGCCGGGGTGGCGGGTGCGCTCGGTGGACTTCCCGAGCAAGCGCCGCGAGGTCATCTCCATCCCGTGGGGCGATGTGAGCACCGCCTACCGCTCCACCGGCATCCCCAACATCGTGGTCTACGCCGCGCTCGGCGTGCCCGCCCCGCTGTTCAAGGCGCAGCGGTACGTGCTGCCGGTGTTCCGCAACTCGTTGGTGCGCAAGGGACTGACCGCGCTGGCCAACCGGGTCGCCGGGCCGACCGAGGCGGAGCGGGCCGTGGCCAGCTCCGAGGTGTGGGGCCAGGTGCGGGACGCCGCGGGGCGCACGGTGAGCCGCACCCTGACCGCGCCGGAGGGCTACGAGCTGACCGCGGACGCGGTGGTGCGCGCGGTGCAGCGGATCCGCACCGGCGAGGTGGCCGGCGGGGCGCACACGCCGTCCTCGGCCTTCGGCGCCAGCTTCGTGCGCTCGCTGACCGGCGTGCAGGTGCACGAGGTCCAGGTGGGCTGACCTGCTCTCCAACACGGGCCGGGGCGCCCCGCGTGGAGATGCGGGGCGCCCCGGTTTCCCGTGGAGCGGGTCAGCTGGCGTACGGCGCCGCGGCCTGCTTGGCGGCGTACATCAGGGCCGGCTTGATCTTCGGCCAGAAGGTGCTGGTCTGGCAGGAGTACGGCGGCAGGAAGCCACCGCAGGTGCCGCTGGCCGGGCCGATCTCGAAGGTGAAACCGGGCACGCCGAGCTTGTCGTAGAGCCAGTCCTCGGTGCCACCGGAGGCGGCGTAGCCGACGACCTGCGGCGCGGTGCCGTAGGTGTAGCCGGTGATGCCGGCCATGTCCTTGGCCATCCGGCGCAGGCTGGCGTCGTTGCCGGTGTAGGTGTTGGCCCGGTGCGCCCAGGGGAAGATGATCCCGTTGGTGTAGCTGTGGAAGGTGATCATCAGGCCCTTGGTGTCCTTGGCCGCCGGGGTGGTGTCACCGTCGCCGCGCTTGTCCGGGTAGAGCTTGGTGAACAGCGACTGCAGCGAGTTCAGCTCGATCTCGGAGTCCGCGCGCGGGCCGCGGTAGGTCTCGGCACACGGGTTGGTCGAGGTGCCGGCCTGGCCGTAGTGGGAGTTGGCGTTGCGGTTGAGGTCGATGCCGATCTGGCCGCCGGTGCCGCAGGAGCCGTTGGTGTTGTTGGCGTTCTTGCGCTGCAGGCGCGGCGAGCTGCCGCCCTGCTGGACGATGTCCACGCCGTCCGGGTTGGTGATCGGGACGACCCACATCTCGGTGGTGTCCATCAGCTTGGTGACCTCGGCGTCCTTGCCGTAGCCCTGGGTCAGGTGGTCGATCCACCGCCAGGCCATGTCACCGGTGGTGATCTCGCGGGCGTGGATCTGGGCCATCAGGAAGAAGCGGGGCTTCGGCGCGCTGGTGTTCAGCGCGCAGTCCCCGGCCTGCTTCTTGGTCAGGCAGATGGCGCGCAGGTCGTAGCCGTTGGGCTTGCCGGTGCTCTTGCGCCAGGACTGCCCGTAGGTCACGCCGGTGGACAGCGCGGGGTAGTCGGCGAGCACCTTGTCCAGGTGCGAGTGGTGCGCCCGGACGGTGCGGTAGCCGCCGTAGTAGGTCTCGTTGATGTCGTTGGCGCCCAGCGGCTCGCTGTTGTTGTGCGGCTTGGGCGCGGTCCACGGCGCGGGCGCCATGACCGACTCGACCTTGGTGCTGAACCCGGCCTTGGCCAGGCGGCTCGCCTCCTCGGCGTTGCCGAGCACGAACAAGTCGTCGCCGTCGCGCTGCTCCAGCACGTCCGAGCCGACCTGGATGAGGCGCTCGGAGTCCTTGACCGCGTCCACGACGCGGTAGACGAACATGGCCTGCTTCTGCTCGGCCTGGGCGCTGTCGGCCTTGGCGGCTGGTTCGGGCGCAGGGGCCCCGGTCTGCTGGAACAACAACAGGGCGCTGGTCGCCAGCGCGGCCACCACGCCCGCGATGGGGATCCGCCGTGATACGGACATGTCCGTCCTCTCGCATTTTCGCCGAGATGCACTGCGCGCAGCAGGGTGGATGCGGCAGTTGGGTCTGGACGCTAGGACGCGCGCACTTATCGCCATAACCCTACGAATGGACGACGAGATTCAGTTTTAAGAAGTAACCGCCCGGGAACGGGGACTCCATGACGACGGCACTGCTGTCCCGCCACGCGGAAGCGCTGGACCTCTTCGGCGGGCTGGTGCACGCGGTCCGCGGTCCGGCCTGGGACGCCCCGACCCCGTGCGCGGAGTGGTCGGTGCGCGACCTGGTCGGTCATCTCACCGGCGAGCAGCTGTGGGTGCCCGCGCTGGTCACGCAGCGGCGGAGCCCGGAGGAGGTCGGCGCGGAGTTCGACGGCGACGTGCTCGGCGATGACCCGGTCGGGGTGTGGGTCAAGGCGGCCGAAGCGGCGCGGGCGGCGTTCAACCAGCCGGGCGCGCTAGAGGGCACGGTCGCGCTGTCCTACGGGTCGAGCCCGGTGGCCGACTACTGCGCGGAGATGACCCTGGACGCGGTGGTGCACAGCTGGGACCTGGCCAAGGCGATCGGGTCCGACGACCGGCTGCCGGCGCAGCTGGTGGAGTTCGCGCTGGCCAGAGTGCTGCCGAAGGCGGATGAGTTCGCCGACGGGCAGTACTTCGGCGAACCGGTGGAGGTGCCGGAAGACGCCGACGACCAGACCCGGCTGCTGGCGATCCTGGGCCGCCGCCGGGACTGGACTGCTTAAAGCGCGAGGACTGACGGGTCGACACGCACCGGCACCGGTGCCGCGGTGATGGTGGCCGGACTCCCCGACTCGACCTGGGCCACAGCCGCGTACCTGCCGTCGTCGAGCCGATAGGCAGTGACCGTTGGCTCAGCCAACCTATCCTGGTCCACGGTCCAGACGAACGGCACCCCGGCACCCGCGTAGGCGGCGAACTTGGCCTCCCGTTCTGACAGGTCGTTGTCCGAAGACCAGACTTCGCCGACCAACCGGACGTCGGTGGCGGCGAAGCTCAGTCCGCGTGGTTCGACACCGAGCAGGACGACGTCCGGGATCAGGGCGGTACGCCGCGACCTGCTGATTTCGACGTTCACGGCCGGCACGACGTATAGGTCCGATCGGCCGGCAGCGGTCACGGCGTCATCCAGCAGCCTGGCGAGTTTGCCGGTGGCCCACTGGTGCGGTCCGGACGGCGCTGGGGTGACGTGCAGGCGCCCCAGGATCAGTTCGACGCGGGAACCGTCCACCGTTGGTTCCATGTCGAGCCATTCCTCGACTGTGCACGGACCCACGCTGATCAGACGTCCTCCCGGTCCAGCCCCGCGCCGTCCCACGTGGTGTGCGTGCAGGCGACGCCCCCGCCGTTCTTCGGCCGGAGCACGTCGTAGATGTGCATGCGCGGGATCTTCCCGGACACCCCCCAGCCGCTGGGCCAGGTGATGATCCAGTCCATGTCCAGGTCGACCAGCAGGCCGAGCATGCGGGCGATGGTGGGGTCGTCGAGGCGTTCGAAGGCCTCGTCCAACAGGACCAGGCGGAGTGGGTGCCAGCCTTCCTCGTTGGCGCTGACCGCGTCGTAGAAGCTGGCCGCGGCGGCGAAGAGGGTCACGTAGGAGACCAGGCGGGTCTCGCCGGAGGAGAGCTGGCGGAGGCGGCGGACCCTGGGCTTGCTGTCCGGGCCGGTGTCGCGCACCCGGACGGTGAAGGAGTACCAGGAGCGGTAGTCCAGGGCGCGGCCCAGGATCTCGGCGTAGCCGGCGGAGTGGGCGTCGCGTTCGGCCTCGATGCGTTCGGTGAAGGCACGGCGCAGGGTGGCGTCCTGGTCCTGGCTGCGCTGGGCGAAGGGGGTGCGGACCAGTTCCAGCGCGTCCCTGGTGGCCTCGTCGAGGGCGGCCGAGGGACGCCATTCCAGCTGGACGTGCACGCCCTGGCTGGAGCGGGCCCGGTCGAGCACCTCGTTCATCCGGCGGCACAGGTCCTCGGCCACCGCGATCTGGCTGCGCAGGCGTTCGGCCAGGTCGCGCATCAGGTAGTCCGAGAAGATCTCCTGGTAGCGCTCGCCGAGGTAGCCGCGCTGGTCGGCGAGGCGGGTGGCGACCAGGGCGGCCGCGTCGGCGACCGGGCGCGGGCCGTCCTCGGAGGTGACCGTGACGGTGAGGATGCCTGCGGTGGTCTCAGCGGTGATGTTGTGCGAGCCGGCCAGTGCCGACTGGAGTGCCTGGAGGCGGCCGATCACGGTGCCCTCGCTGGCCGGGCGGCGGTCCTCGGCCGCGCCGAGGCGTTCGGCGGTGGCCAGCAGGTTGTCGGTGTCCGGCGGTTCGGCATCGGGCAGGGCGGCGCTCCACACGCCGGGGGCGGCCAGGGTGTCCCGGAAGGCCGCCTCGGCGGTGCTGACCTCCTGCTGGCGGCCGGTGCGCTGCTGCTGCTTGGTCTCCAGCAGGGTGGCGATCTTGGTGGCCTCCTCGCGGACCTCGGCCACCCGCTCGCGCGCGCCGGGCAGGTCGGCCTTGGCCCGCTTGTGCTCGGCCTCCAGCGCGGCCAGCGACTCGGCGACCTGCTTGGCCTCGCCGCCGATGGCCGAGGTCAGCTCGGCCAGCGCGGCCGCCTGCTCGGCGTACTCGGCGCAGCGGGACTCGGCCTGCGCCTCGGCCTGCTCCCGGTCGCCCAGGGCGACCCGGTGGTTGTGCAGGGCGTCGGCCAGCTGACGGATCGAGCCGGCGCAGCGTTCGGTGAGGGCCTCCTTGAGGCCGTCCACGGTGCCGCGGACCTGCTCGGCGGCCCGGTGCGCCTGTTCCAGCGCGGCGGTGTCGGCCGACAGCCCGGCCTCGGTGGCGGCGTGGGTCAGCTCGGACTGCACGGCCCGCCAGTGGTCCTCGGCGTGCGAGTGCTCCTCGCGCAGGGTCAGCGCGCGGTGCTCGGCCTCCTCGGCGCTTTCCTTGGCCCCGGCCAGCCGGGCGTGCGCGGCGATCAGCTCGTCGTCGTGCGGGAAGGCGGCCAGGTGCTTCTCCCAGCCGGTGGCCTGCCTGCGCAGGGCCTCCAGGTGCTGCTGGGCGGTGGCCAGCTCGCCGCGCCGCTGCTCCAGCTCGTCCTCCAGGCCGAGGATGCGCCGTTGCCGGGCGGCCTCGCGGGCCCCGGCGCCGATGTGCTCGGCGGCCTCCTTGACCGAGGAGCCGGAGAGCACGCCGGCGCGCCAGCGGCCGTCGGTGGACAGGGCGAGCGCGGTGTCCGGCAGGTCCTCGCCGGGACCGGCCAGGGCGACCGCGGCCAGCAGCGAGCCGACCAGGTCGGCCGGGACGGGGCTGTCGGGTTCGGCGGCGGTGGTCAGCGCCTCGGCCAGGGTGCGGCCGGGGGCGGTCGCGGCGGCGCCGGCGACCACCTCGGCGGAGCCGGCGCGGGCCAGGGTGCCGTCGGCACGGACCCAGGCCGTGAGCAGGCCGCTGGCCTGCATCGCGGCTTCCAGTCCGGCGCGTTCGGCCTCGGGCAGGCCCTCGGCGAAGTCGACCAGGCGGTAGAAGGACTCGCCCAGGTCGGCCGGCCGGTCACCGGCGGGCAGTTCCGGGGCGCGTTCCTGGCCGCGGCGCAGGGCGGCGAGCTCGGTCTCGCGTTCCCGGATGGCCTCGCGGACGGTGGCGCAGGCCTGGTCGGCGGCGACCACCCGCTGGGTAGCGGACTGCAGGTGCGGGGTGCCCCACTGGCGGAACTCCTCGCGCACCGCGCGCGCCCCGGCCCGGTCGATGACCAGGCTCTCCGGCTGCGGCGGCGCCGGCCGGTCCACCTCGGTGCCGCCCTCGGGCGCGGCCTCGGCCCACTCGCGGACCTGGTTGGCCCAGTGCTCGGCGTGTTCGCGCAGCTCCTGCGCGGTCTGGTTGCGGCGGCCCGCGGCGTCGGTCGCGCCGATCTGGGCTTCCTTGGCGTTGCGCTGGAGCTCCTCGACCTTGCGCAGCGCCCGGTCGGACTCCACCGCCCGCTGGTGCAGCATCAGGGTGAGCGCGCCGCGCTGGCGCACCTCGGTGGCGGCCTCGGCGGCCTGGTTGGCCGCGGTGGCCAGTGCTTCCAGCAGCTCGTCGGGGTCGAGTTCGGGCACGGCGCGGCGGGTGACCGGCAGCGGCGCGGCCTCGGCCTCCGGCTTGGCCCTGACCGGCTCGGTGGTCTCGGTGACCTCGGCGGGCGGCACGGTCGGCACCACCGGGCACAGGCCGCGGTCCAGGCCCGCGGTGTGCAGCAGCTGACCGGCCCGGTCGGCCAGGTCCTGCGCGGCGGCGGTGTCCCGGCCGAGGCGGTCCAGCACGGAGAGCACCGAGTCGACGCCGCGGTCCTCCTGGGCGCGCTGCCTGCTGGCCACCTCCAGCGCGGTCTCGGCGGCCTTGCGGGTGTTGGCGACCAGCTTCTCCCGGTCGGCCAGGTCGCGCATGCCCTGGTAGGCGGGCAGCGCCTTGAGCGCCTCGATCCGCATGGCCAGTTCGCTCTCGGCCTCTTCGAGGGCGGCGACCTGGGCGTCGGCGGCGGTGCGCTCCTCCTGCGCGGTGGCCTTGCGGCGTTCCAGCCTGCTCAGCTCGGCGAGCAGGCGCTGGAGGGTGTCGTGCGCGGCCTTGACCCCTTCGGCGGCGGTGCGCAGCGCGGCCAGGGCGTAGCCGGAGTAGGCGGTGAGGAAGGTGCGCAGCGCGCCGTCGGCGGTGGTGAGCCGGACGATGTTCTCCCTGATCGACTCCAGGTCGTCGAAGGAGGTGGCCAGCCGTTCGATCAGCCCGGCCTCCAGCGGCGGCAGCGCGTCGCTGAGGATCTGCTCCAGCTGGCCCTCGAGGACCTTGAGGCCGACGTCGGGGTTGCGCAGGGTGCGCTGCAGGTGCAGCAGGTCGCCATAGCGGTCGGCTGGCACGCCGTAGACGCTTTCCGCGATCCGGGCCCGGAAGCCCGCTTCTTCCAGCACCGCGTCCGCGCCGAGCAGCTCGCGCAGCTGGCCGGGGCCGACCGGCACCCGGTCCGCGCCGACCAGCAGGACGTCCTTGCCCACCCGGCACGGGGTGATGAACCGCCAGGAGTCGCTGACCTGCTGCGAGGTCTTGGACGCCTTCACGCCGATGCCGCAGGTCAGGTACTCGTCCTGGCCCGCGTCGTCGGTGCGCACCAGCTCGATCCAGGCGTAGCCGATCCGGTTCGGCCCGCCCTGGTAGTCATCGAGCATCAGCCGCCGGATGCTGACCGTGTCGAAGCCCTTGGAACCCATCTGCCGCAGCTCGCCGTCCAGGCACAGCGGCAGCAGCAGCTCCAGGGTGCGGGACTTGCCGGAGCCGTTGGTGCCCTGGAAGATCACCCGGCCGCCGGAGAAGTCGAACTCCTGCTCGGCGTACTGCCAGATGTTGACGATGCCGCCCCGGTTGAGCCGCCAGCGGTTCACGCGGGTCCCTCCTCATCAAAAAGCGACCAGCTCGCCGGCGGCGGCGGCGCTTCTTCCTTTTCCTGGGCAGTGTTGCTGCCAGGGGTGTCATCGGGTTCGGGCACCCACCGGTGCGCCACGGGGGAGAGCAGCCAGTCCGGCTCCTCCCAGCGCGCCAGGCCGGTGTTGACCAGCAGTTCGAGCACCTCGTCGACCAGTCCGTCGATGTCCTCGGTGGCCTGCTTGGACCAGGCGGCCGGGTAGGACTCGACCAGCTCGGCGCAGATCTGCTGCAACCGCTGCCGGGACACCGGGTGCCTGCCGTCGGCGCGCGCCTCGTGCTCGGCCAGCAGCTCCGGCAGGGACAGCAGCGCGACGCGGGCGACCGTGCCGGTGGAGGGGAAGGCCAGGTCGGTGAGGTACTCCTCGGGATCGGTGACCGCGATCCCCTCCAGCCGCGCCTCGGTGACCAGCCCGAAGCAGCGGTCCAGCAGCAGCGACTCGCGGCGCTGGTTCTTCTTCAGCCAGGAGGCCTGCTCCGGCGGCAGGTCGGCGTGCAGCACCACCGGGTTCTCCACCAGCCTGCGGCGCACCGCGTGCTCGGTGGTCTGCTCCATCCCGGCCGGTCCGGCCTCGGCGGCCTTGGCCACCAGCTCCTCCGGGGTGTCCACGTCGCCGACCGGTCCGGCCAGCAGGTGGCCGAGCACGTCGGTGTCCACGGTGATCAGCGCCTCGGTGATGGCGTCGCCGGACCAGGTGGACACCGAGCCCTCGGTCTCGGTGATCACGCCGAGGCCGAGCAGGTGGCGCAGCGCGGCGGTCAGCGCGCGCCGGTCGCCGAGGTCGTCGACCACCTCGATGCCCGCTTCCACCGCGGCCGCGCGAACCTCGGTGACCAGCCGGGACAGCAGCACCTGGCGGCCGACGCCGGTGAGCGCGGCCATGGTCAGCGCGACGTAGGCGTAGCCGCGCGGGGACAGGCCGGGCTCGCCCCTGGTGGGGTCGGCGCCGGGGCCCGCCTTGTACAGCCGGGCGTAGCGGCGCTGCACGACCAGGCGGTAGCCCAGCAGTGAGGCGAACAGGTCGTGCAGGGCGTTGCGGTGCCGGAACACCAGCGGCAGCAGATCGCCGTCCGGGCCGTCGGCGCGCAGCAGCGGGCGGCGCAGCAGGGTGCGGGCGCAGCGGGTCACGTTGGCCGCGTCGATGTCGGAGAGCTCGTCCAGGATGCCGATCCCGCTGGGCTTGCGGCTCACTGCCGCGCCCCCAGTGAGACGGCCGCGTGGTGCAGGGTCAGCACCCCACCCGAGGTGGCGATCCGCGTCACCTGGTCGGGGACGTGGTCAATGGTCAGCCGCAGCCCGTGCACGGGGTCGGCGGCCGAGCCGGTGTCGGTGTCCCGCTCGCGCTGCGCCATGGCCATGGTCAGCAGCTCGCAGAGCACCTCGAGGGCCTCGGCGGAGAGGTTGCTGGTGGCCAGCGCGGGCGCGGCGGCGGAGAGCTCGGCCACCGCGGCGGCCCGCTGCCGGTCGGCCTCCCTGGCCTGGGCGAGCAGGGTCTCCTGGAGCATCGGGTCGTCCTGGATGCGCGAGGCCCGGCCGCGCGCGCCGCGGTCGCCCCGGCTGCGCACGCTGACCGTCACCTCTACCACCGGGCCGTCCCGCCAGGGCGTGTGCTCGTCGTCGCCGTCGTGCTCGGGCGCGGGCAGCAGGTGCCGGGCGGAGTAGAGGCCGAAGGCGGCGGCGTAGAGCTCGTGCGAGCGGTGCGGACCGGCCGCGTCCAGCCAGCCGGCCAGCTGCAGCAGCTCGGCCCGGCGGCTGGGCAGCAGCCCGCCGCCCGCGGTGGCGCGCTTGACGCTGGCCAGCAGCGAGCCGATGGCGCGGGCGGTGGCCTCGCGCAGCGCGGTGACCTGGCTCGGGCGGCCGGGCCGGTCGGCGAACCAGTCGGTCAGCTCCCGCCAGTCGGTCTCCGAACGGCCGCGCCCGCGCTCCACCGCGATGCCCAGGCGTTCGGTCGGGCCGAGGATGCGCAGCAGCTCGCCGCGGGCGTTGGCCAGCCCGGCCAGCGACTCGGCGATGGCCGGGGTGTGCCGGAGCACGTCCTCGACGACCATCTGGATGTACTCGACCAGCAGGTTGCGGAAGCCGGAGATCTCCTCCGGGTCGAGGTGGAACCGGGTGACCACCTGACCGAGGTATGCGTAGAAGTCACGCACGGTGACCGCGAGCTCGGCGTGCTGCAGGAACAGCGTGGTGACCTGCTCAGCCAGCTCCTCCTTGGCCCGCTTCGCGCTGGCCGACCCCGGCGCCTGCCGCTCGGCGACCATCGCCTGGGACAACGTGCCGCCCAGCTTGGCCAGGCCGCGCTCGATCGCGGGCAGCAGCTCGCGGGAGACCTCGCGCGCGCCCTCGGGCACCCTGAGCAGCTCGTCCACGTCCCGCTGCACCCGCACCGCGAGCTTGTTGATCTGGTACCGGAACGCGCCGCGGACGAACTCGGCGATGCTGGCCGCGATGGTCTCCCGCCGGCCCTGCACCAGGTTCCCCCAGTCCTTGAGCCGTTTCAGCCGGTCGGCCACGGTGTCGGGGTCGGACTCGCCGATGTCCAGGCGGCCCTCGCGCTCCAGCGGCTTCAACGCGGCGGCGACCTCGTTCGGGGACAGGTCGGGCAGCAGCGTCGCGGTGAACAGCCGCATGATCGCCACGTAGGTCCTGGTGTGCTCAGCGTTGAGGTAGGAGTAGAGCCGGAGCCGGCCCTCACCGCCCGCTGGGTCGCTTTGAGTCACGGACGGCCACATTAGAGGCTGGGGGCTGGCCGGGCAGAATCCTGGGTCGCCGGGGGCGCTAACGTCACCCGTCAGACTTCACGTGAGGCAAGGGGGGCAGGGGATGAGTGGCGCGGCTCGGGCGATCGGCCTGCTGCTGGGCGCGGCCGCCGACGTGGTGGTCGGGGACCCGCGGCGCGGACATCCGGTGGCCGCCTTCGGCACGGTGGCCGCCGGTCTGGAGAAGCTGCTCTACCGGGACCACCGGGCGCCGGGGGTGGCGCACGTGCTGGTGCTGACCGGGGGCGCGGTGCTGCTCGGGGCGGCCGCGGAGAAGCTGGGCAGGCGGTCCCCGGTGACCCAGGCGGCGACCACCGCGGTGGCCACCTGGGCGGTGCTGGGCGGCTGCTCGCTGGCCAACGAGGGCACGCTGATGGGCCGCGCGCTGGACGGCGGGCACCTGGACGAGGCCAGGCAGCGGCTGCCGAACCTGTGCGGCCGTGACCCGGAGGCGCTGGACGCGCTGGGCCTGGCCCGGGCCACCGTGGAGTCGGTCGCGGAGAACACCTCGGACGCGCAGGTAGCCCCGCTGTTCTGGGGCGCGGTGGCCGGGGTGCCCGGCCTGCTGGCCTACCGGGCGATCAACACCCTGGACGCGATGGTCGGGCACCGCTCGCCGCGCTACCGCAACTTCGGCTGGGCCGCGGCCCGGCTGGACGACGTGGTCAACCTGGTCCCGTCCCGGCTGGCCGCGATGCTGACCGCGGCGGGCGCGCCGGTGGTCGGCGGTTCGGCCAAGCACGCCTGGCGGACCTGGCGGCTGGACGCCTCGGCGCACCCGAGCCCGAACGCCGGTCAGGTGGAGGCGGCCTTCGCCGGCGCGCTGGAGATCCGGCTGGGCGGGCGCACGGTGTACAAGCACGGCGCGGAGGAGCGGCCGGTGCTCGGCGACGGGCGCAACCCGGACGCCGGGCACGTCACCAGGGCGGTAGAGCTGTCCAGGGTGGTCGGCGGGCTGTCCGCGGTGGCCTCAGCGGCGGCCGCCGTAGCGATCGGCGGTCTGCGGCGCGGGCGTCGGCGCCGGGGTTGACGGGTCGTCCCCGTCGTCCTCTTCCTCGTCCTCGTCCGCTTCGGGGTGCGCCTCGCGCCAGAGCAGGAAGACCAGCCCGACCGGGGCCATGATGCCGAAGGCGATCCACTGCAGGGCGTAGGAGAAGTACGGCCCCGACACCAGCTCCGGCAGCGGCAGCAGGCCGAGCACGCCGGGCTGGCCGGAGTTGAGCTGCACGTAGCCCGGCCGCAGGTCCAGGCCGGTGGCCTTGCCCAGCACGGTGGGGTCGATGGTGTAGATCTGCCGCTTGCCGTCCTGGTCCAGCACCTCTTGCCGGCTGGAGTCGATCTCGCTGGCCCGTACCCGGCCGACCACGGTCACCTCGCCGCCCGGCGCGGCGTCGTAGGCCACCGGCTTGGTGCCCTGCTCGACCTTGATGTAGCCCCGGTTGACCACCACGGTCTGCCCAGAGTTCAGGCGCAGCGGGGTGAGCACCTCGAAGGCGGCCTTGCCCTCGGCCTTGCGCAGCCGGACCAGCGTCTCGGCCTCCGGCAGGTACCGCCCGGTCAGCTTGACCTGCTGCCACTGCTTGTCCGCCGGGTTGGCGCCGGGCGGCAGCGCGGTCTCGTAGTCGGCGGCCTGGGAGTCCAGCGAGCCGGTGATCGCGGTGTTCTGCGCCTCCCGGCGCTGGTCCTGCCGGAACTGCCAGGGCGCCAGGATCCACAGGCAGGCCGCGGAGAACAGCAGCACGAACCCGATCAGGGCCAGCCAGCCCGGTCGCAGCAGGAACTTCCAACGCACCCCACCACGGTAGGCGGCGCGGTCACCCGGCCGGTGGCCGCCCCCTGCCGGTCAGCGCGGCCCTGGCCGCCTCGACCGCGCGGGCGGGGTAGTCGCCGCCGAAGAGCACCACGTGCACCAGCAGCGGGAACAGCTGGTGCAGCGGCACCCGCGCCCGCCAGCCCTCGGCCAGCGGCGCGACCTCCTGGTAGGCGCCCAGGATCCGGTCCAGCTGCGGGCAACCGAACAACTGGAGCATGGCCAGGTCGCTTTCGCGGTGCCCGCCGTGCGCGGCCGGGTCGATCAGGTGCACGCCGTCCGCGCCCCAGAGCACGTTGCCGGACCACAGGTCGCCGTGCAGCCGGGCCGGTGGCTCCGGCGGTCCGGCGAGCCCGGCGATCCGGTCGCAGACCTCGTGCACCGGCCGGGGGTCGGGCAGGTCCGCGGCACGCAGGTAGGGCTCGATGCGGTGGGTGGCGAAGAACTCCGGCCAGTCCGGCCCGGGCTCGTTGCGCATCGGCGCCGCGCCGATCCAGGCGTCGGCCGGACCACCCGGCGGTGGGCAGCCGAACGCGCTCGCGCCGCTGGCGTGCAGCGCGGCCAGCTGCCGCCCGAACCGCTCGGCCGCCTCGGGCGTGGGCTCGCCGGGAGGCACCCAGTCCAGCACCAGCCAGCGCTCGTCGTGCCCGTGCACCACCGGGACCGGCACCGCGTTCGCGGCCGCCAGCCAGCTCAGCCCGGCCGCCTCGGCCACGCTGCTGCCCTCGGCCGCGGACTTGGCGACCACCTCCCGGCCGTCGGCCAGCGTGGCCCGGAACACCTCGGCCGCGCTGCCGCCCGCCGGGCGCACGTGGACGGGTTCGCTGCCGGTGAGCCTGCCGATCGGTGCGGTCACAGCTTCTGCCGCACCCAGTCCAGCAGGCCCGGCGTGGCCGCCTCCACCATGGCCAGCACCTCCTCGAAGTCCGCGTCCTCGCCGTAGTACGGGTCGGGCACGTCCAGGTCGCCGTCGGCGGCCGGGTCGAAGGAGCGCAGCAGCCGGACCTCGCCGGTGACCAGGCGGCGCAGCTCGCGCAGGTGCCCGGAGTCCAGCGCCAGGAACAGGTCCGCCTCCGAATGCGCGGGACCGACCTGCGCGGCGGTGTGCTCGGTCGGGTAGCCGTGCCGGGCCAGCACCGCGCGCGCCCGGTGGTCGGCCTGCTCGCCGACGTGCCAGGACCCGGTGCCCGCACTGGTCACGGTCACCCGCCCGTCGAGTCCGGCGCGGCGCAGGTGCTCGCGGACGACGATGGCGGCGATGGGGGACCGGCAGATGTTGCCGGTGCAGACGAAGCTGAGGTGCACCAGGCCAGTCTGCGCTACTTCGGCACGTCGACGTACTCGTTGGGGTCGGCCGCGGCGGGATCGATCATCAGCCGCACGCTGTGGTAGCCCAGCGCGTACCGGCCGCGGGACGGGTCCCAGCGGGAGTACTCGGCCAGCGCCTGGCGCTTGCGGGCCAGCTGGTCCGGGGTGAGCCGCTGCACGTGGTCCGCGGTGCGCTCGTGCTGCGGGAAGGTGTAGCCGTAGACCCAGTAGAAGCGGAAGTCGCTGATCCGCCCGCGCAGGCTCTCCGCGGCGTCCCGGCAGGCCGCGTGCGTCTTGTTCGGCTCGCTCGGGTCGCCGCCGTAGATGTAGTCCCGCCAGCCGCTGACCAGCTTGTGCGAGGCGCCGGGGTAGCGGGCCTCGAAGTCCAGGATCGTCCTGCGGACGTAGTCGACGAAGGCCGGATAGTCGGTCCACGCGCCGTCCGGCTGCCTCATGTTGATCACCTTGTGCACGCCGAGCCGCTTGGCGGCCGCGGTGAACTCGGCGGTGCGCGCGGCCACCACGTCGTCCAGGCTGAGCTGGATCCGGTGGCCGGGATCGCCGGCGGGACAGGCGGAACCGAGGTTGCAGCCGCCGTTGATGATGTCGATCAGCCCGCCGTTCTCGCCCCTGGTGAGCAGCACCAGGTACACCGGCCGCCCGGCCTCCTTGTGCGCCCGGATCGAACCGGCCATCGCGATCGACTCGTCGTCCTGGTGCGGGGCGTAGAAGATCGCGGGCCTGGCCGCGGCGGCCGCGGTGCCCGCGCCGACGGCGAGTCCGCCCAGGGTCGCCGCGGAGACGCCGAGCAGGCGGCGGCGGGAGAGTCCGTCGAGGTCGGTCATGGAGTCACGCTATAGATCCGATGACTTAGCCTGCCACTGTGACTAGCCACAGCGCCGAGCGTGCCCTCCTCCGCCACCACGGCGATGTCGAGGCCGCGCCCGGCCTGGCCGACTTCGCGGTCAACGTGCGCCTGCCCAGCCCGCCCGCCTGGCTGCGCGAGCGGCTGGCGGCAGCGCTGGACGGCCTCGGCCGCTACCCGGGGGCCGGGGAGGACCTGGCCGCGCGGGTCGCGGCGGGCCTGCGGCACGGCCGCTCGCCGGAGCAGGTGCTGATCCTCAACGGGGCGGCCGAGGGGTTCGCGCTGCTGCCCAGGCTGGCTCCCCGGCTGGCCGCGGTGGTGCACCCGTCCTTCACCGAGCCGGACGTGGCGCTGCTGGACGCCGGGGTGCCGCTGACCAGGGTGCAGCTGCGCGCAGAGGACGGGTACGCGCTGCGGCCCGAGCTGGTGCCCGAGGAGGCCGACCTGGTGGTGGTGGGCAACCCGACCAACCCCACCTCGGTGCTGCACCCGGCCGACACGCTGCGCGCCTTGGCCCGGCCGGGGCGGGTGCTGGTGGTGGACGAGGCGTTCGCGGACGCGGTGCCCGGTGAACCGGAGTCCGTGGCAGGCGAAGACATCCGAGGTCTGCTCGTGCTGCGCAGCCTGACCAAGACCTGGGGACTGGCCGGGCTGCGCGCCGGGTACGCCCTCGCCGCGCCGGAGCTGCTCGGGCGGCTGGCCGCGCTTCGTCCACAGTGGCCGGTGAGTAGCCTGGTGCTGACCGCGGTGGCGGCCTGCTGCGCCCCGGAAGCCGTGCGGGAGGCGGAGATCGCCGCGCACGAGGGGGTCGCGCACCGGGTGGCGCTGGCGGCGGCGCTGGCCGAGCTGCCCGGCATCGAGGTGTGCGGGCCGGCGGCGGGGCCGTTCCTGCTGCTGCGGGTGCGGGACGGGGAACGGGTGCGGATCCGGTTGCGGGAGCGGGGCGTCGCGGTGCGGCGGGCCGACACCTTCCCCGGCCTGGACGCCGACCACCTGCGGGTCGCGGTACGGCCGCCGGAGCAGGCGGCCGTACTGCTCAAGGCACTGGAGGAAGAAGTGGTGTGCGGATGAGCCCGGCCCTGGCCGAGGTGGTCGCGGCGATCGAGGCGGCCTACCCGCCCCGGCTGGCCGAGTCCTGGGACGCGGTCGGCCTGGTGTGCGGCGACCCGGCCGAACCGGTGCGCAAGGTGCTGGTCTGCGTCGACCCCGTTGAGTCCACTGTGGACGAAGCCATCGAGATCGGCGCGCAGCTGGTGCTCGCCCATCACCCGCTGCTGCTGCGCGGGGTGCACGGGGTCCCGGCCGACGACGCCAAGGGCCGCCTGGTGCACAAGCTGATCCGCAACGGCGCGGGGCTGCTCTGCGCGCACACCAACGCCGACTCCGCCGACCCCGGGGTCTCCGACGCGCTGGCCGAGGCGCTCGGCCTGCGGGTCACCGGACCGCTGGACGCCAAGCCCGCCGACCCGGTGGACGCGCTGAGCGTGGTCGTGCCAGCCGGGCATACCGAGTCGCTGCTGGCCGCGCTGTTCGCCGCGGGCGCGGCCCAGCTCGGCGACGACTACCGCGAGGCCGCGTTCCTGTCCGAGGGCACCGCCCAGTTCCGCCCGCTGGCCACCGCCGACCCCGCGGTCGGCGCTCGCGGCGAGCTGCACCGCGGCCCGGAAACCAAGATCGAGACCGTGCTGCCCCGGCGGCGGCGCGCGGCCGTGCTGGCCGCCCTGCGCGCCGCGCACCCATATGAAAGCCCCGCCTACGACCTGCACGAGCTGGCCGAGGAGCCGTCCAGCCTCGGCATCGGCCGGATCGGCGAGCTGGCCGAGCCCGAGCCGTTCGGCGCGTTCGTGCAGCGGGTGGCGGTGGCCCTGCCGGAGACCGCATGGGGCGTGCGCGCCGCCGGCGAGCCGGAACGCCTGGTGCGCAGGGTCGCGGTCTGCGGCGGCGCGGGCGACTCGCTGCTCGGCGCCGCGACCAGGGCGGGGGTCGACGCCTACGTCACCGCCGACCTGCGCCACCACCCCGCCGGGGAGCATCTGGCCCAGTCCGGCACCCCCATGCTCGTCGACGTCGCGCACTGGGCCAGCGAGTGGCCGTGGTGCGCACAGGCGGCCGACGTCATCCGCCGGGCGTTCCCCGGTACCGTCGAGGCCCACGTCTCCACACGACGCACCGATCCGTGGACGCTTGCCGCGTCCGCGACAGGGAGGACCACCGCGTGAAAGCCGATCCCGCCGTGCAGAAGCGGCTGCTCGACCTCGCCGAGGTCGACGCCGAGCTGAACCGTGCCACCCACCGGCGGCGCACCCTGCCGGAGCTGGCCGAGATCACGACGGCCGAACAGGAGCTCCGCACCCGCAAGGACGCGGTGGTGGCGGTGGAGACCACGCTGGCCGACCTGGACCGGGACGCCAAGCGGCTGGACACCGAGATCGACCAGGTCCGCGCCCGCGAGGACCGGGACCGCACGCTGCTGGACTCCGCCGACGCCAAGCGCTCGGTCGACCTCCAGCACGAGCTGGAGACCCTGGCCCGCCGCAGGGGCATCCTGGAGGACGAGTCGCTGGAGCTGATGGAGCGCCGCGAGGCGGTCGAGATGGACGTCCAGCACGCCCGCGCCCAGGAGGGCCTGGCCCAGGAGAAGCTGGCCGACGCCCAGCGCCGCCGGGACGAGGCCTTCGCCGACCTGGAGACCATCGAGGCCCGCTCCGGCGACCGCCGCAAGACCGTGCTGGCCGGCTTGCCCACCGACCTGGTCACCCTCTACGAGCGGATCCGGGCCAAGGGCGGCACCGGCGCCGCGCTGCTCAAGGCCCGCCGCTGCGGCGCCTGCCGGCTGGAGCTGGACCGGATCGCGATCAGCAAGCTGAAGGAGGCGGCCCCGGACGAGGTCGCCCGCTGCGAGGAGTGCGACGCGATCCTGGTGCGCACCGCGGAGTCCGGCCTGTGAGAGTGGTGGTCGAGGCCGACGGCGGGTCCAGGGGCAACCCCGGCCCCGCCGGCTACGGCGCGGTGGTCAGGGACGCCGCCACCGGCGCGGTGCTGGCCGAACGCGCGCAGGGCATCGGCACGGCCACCAACAACGTGGCCGAGTACCAGGGCCTGCTCGCCGGGCTGCGCGCCGCGGCCGAGCTCGGCGCCACCGAGGTGGAGTGCAGGCTGGACTCCAAGCTGGTGGTGGAGCAGCTGGCCGGGCGCTGGAAGATCAAGCACCCCGCACTGCAACCGCTGGCCGCCCAGGCCCGCGAGCTGGCCGCCGGGTTCGACCGGATCAGCTACACCTGGATCCCGCGCGAGCGCAACACCGACGCCGACCGCCTGGCCAACCAGGCCATGGACGCCCAGGCCGACGGCACCCAGCTCACCATCCCGGCCCGCTCGGACACCCGGGCGGACGGCGACCGGCCCACCGCCGCGGCCCGCTCCCACGCCCAGGCCGAAGGCGCCCAGCCCACTGTTCCGGCCCGCTCGGACACCCAGGCCGCGCCCACCTCCTGGACCGGGGCCAAGGGCACCCCCACCCGCCTGATCCTGCTCCGGCACGGCCAGACCGAGATGTCCGCCCAGCGCCGCTACTCCGGTCACGGCGACCCCGCGCTGACCGACCTCGGCCGCCGCCAGGCCGCCGCCGCTGCCAAGCGGCTCAGCGCGTTCACCGAGGTCAGCGCGGTGATCGCGTCCCCGCTGACCCGGACGAGGCAGACCGCGGAGGCCGTCGGCGAGGCGCTGGGCATCGCCCCGGAGACCAGCCAGGGCCTGGTGGAGACGAACTTCGGCGCCTGGGAGGGCCTGACCTTCGCCGAGGCCGCCGAGCGCGACCCCGGGCTGCACTCCCGCTGGCTGGCCGATCCGAGCGTGCCCGCGCCGGGCGGGGAGAGCTTCGACCAGGTGCACCGCAGGGTGGCCGGGGTCAGGGACGAGCTGCTGGCCGGCCGGGCCGAGCAGACCGTGGTGCTGGTCAGCCACGTCACGCCGATCAAGTCACTGCTCCGCCTGGCCCTGGACGTCGGCCCGCAGCTGCTCTTCCGGCTGCACCTGGACCTGGCCTCGATCTCGGTGGCCGAGTTCTACCCGGACGGCAACGCCTCGGTGCGCCTGGTGAACGACACCGCGCATCTGGACTAGTCACGAGACACCGGCGTCCAAAACCGGACAGAAGTTCCCGAAACGAACCGGGTTCGTAAAACAACCGCACCGGGCGGGAGCAGGCAACGGCGCGGAACACCTGCTCCCACCCGGACAACCGGCGGCCTACGGCGTTTCCCGTTCACCGTGCACTGGGGGGCAGCTCACAACGAAGGACGGGAGGCGGCCTTTGCATCGCCGGGGTTATTTTCTGCGGCCGTGGCAATGACGGTAATGAGCCGGGCAGGCAGCCGCAAGCACGAAAAATCAGGATGACATTCATTCACTCGTTCGGCTGCACCGAATGAATTCCCGGGCCGCGCAAAGTGGTCCAACCAATCCACGCTGACCTGCGCAAACGTCGCGTCTGCCGCGCGTCGTCACGCGACACGCTCAACCTATCGCGCTCGGTGACTTAACGCCCTTGGTCCGTTCCGCGTAATGGGTTGGTCGCCAATTGTGACCAGTCTTCACGTTGATTGCGCATCCGTGTTTCACCCGCCCCAGGCGTGAGCCCGTTCACCAGGGGTCGTACACTGCGGCAAGCGGATGAGTCGGCCGGGCGGCCGCGTCGGGGGCGAGATCCCCCGCCGAGGAAAGTCCGGACTCCGCAGGGCAGGGTGGTTGTTAACGGCAACCCGGGGCGACCCGCGGGACAGTGCCACAGAGAGCAGACCGCCCGGATCGTGCGAACGACCCGGGTAAGGGTGAAAGGGTGGTGTAAGAGACCACCAGCATCCCGGGTGACCGGGATGGCTAGGTAAACCCCACCCGGAGCAAGGCCAAGAGGGCGCCGCGAGGCGTCTGCGCAGGCGTTCGAGGGCGGCCCGCCCGAGCCTGCGGGTAGGCCGCTGGAGCCTGCCGGCAACGGCAGGCCGAGATGGATGGCCGCCACCCGCCGACCGCGAGGTCCGGCGGGGACAGGATCCGGCTTACAGGCCGGCTCATCCGCCCGGTTCGCACCGGGCGCCAGCCGCTCGCCCGGACGGCTTCGTCCGTTCGGGCGGACCGGCGTGGTGTAGGCCACCCCGGGCTCGGTCGCACCGTGCTCGCCCGGTAACATCGTGGTCACCGGGAGGGGTCATCGCACCCGCCCGGACTGCCTCAGATCAACGGCGCTCGTGCCGACGAACCGGCGAGGACTGGCTTGCGGGTACAGGTTCGACCATGTCGACAATCCCCTGATGTGGCCCGCGTTAGCCCGAAGATGTGCATCGGCAACCGATTGTTCGGTTGCCTCGAACACAATCTGTGACGGCTCTCTGGGCAAGTGGGTGAACTCTGCTTGCTGGTGCAAGAAGACCGCGTCGTGTGCTTACCGCTGAGTGGCGCACAGCCATCATGGAGTGGTCAGTTCGGAGGTAGCGCCGGTTCCGGGAGAGCAACTCACGGGTCTACTCACAGGACTTCGTCCACTACACCTTGTCAGCCACTCATGCTCTACTCGTAACGTCCACCGCCGTCCGCTGGGCAAGCCAGGCGTCTGCGTCCGGATGCCCTGAGCACGCCCCAGCACACTGGAGTCCCACGATGACGACCATGACCCTCCTGGATACGTTGGCCCAGGGCAACCAACTGCAAACCGGGGGTATCACCCGCTGGATCCTGGAGAACATCGTCCCCCTGCTGCTCCTGCTGGTGGCGCTGCTCCTGCTCTGGCTCGGCGGCAGCAAGGGTGACAACGCGGGCGTGATGCGCCGGGTCGGCGGTGTCATCGTCGCGCTCGCGGTCATCGGCCTCGCGGTCAGCGGCGCCGGTGTGAACATCGGCAAGTGGATCGCCAGTCTGTTCACCGGGTGATCGAGCTTGCGGATTCGTACTGACGACGAGGTGTACCGGGTCGACGCCGTGTGGCTCGGCCCGCCCAAGGCCACTTTCCCCTGGCGGGCCCGCTACGTGGCCTGGGGAGTCGGTCTCGTCGTGTTCCTGCTGGTCCTCGCGGTCGAACGCCGGATGGGCTTCGGCTTCAGCTTCTTCTCCACCGCGTGGGCGATCATCATCACGGTGGTGATCACCCGCGTCATCTGCTCCCGGATCAACCAGGAGCGGCCGCTGGGCGCGGTCAGCGTGATGTGGCTGCGTGAGCTCACCGCGCCCCGCCAGACCACCTCGGGCAACGGCGGGGCCGCCACCGCGGCCAGGATCCGGGTCAGCGCCGCCCGGCCCCGGCCCAAGCCCAAGAAGACCGAGCAGAAGAAGCAACGGGGGAAGAGCCAGTCCGGCTCTGTGATCTCCGATGGCTCTGTGATCTCTGATACAGCGGCGAGGGCCGCTGGTTCAGCAGCCTCGATGCCATCTGGTCACGGCACGGACGCGCCGTCACCCTCTTCCCCGTCACGGCGTGGACGTTCGCGCCGTGCTCGCACCAAGGAGGTTCGCGGTGTTCCGTCGCCGTCGAAACCGTGACCGTGACCGTCGCGCCGCCGAGCAGAACGGCCGCCACGCGCGGCAGTTGCCGCCGGGGCAGGTGAACGACCAGCGGGTGTACAGCAAGCGGGGCAGGCGCCTACCCGGCGAGTCGGCCATCCCCACCTACACCCCGTCGATCTCCGCGCGCAGCATCGACGGCCACCTGGTGCGCACCGGCCAGGACGTCTACGCCTGGTACCGGCTGGCCCCGCAGCGCTGGTCCTTCCGCTCGGACTCCCAGCGCCAGGACCTCATCCACGCCATCGCCGGCCAGTACGCCGAGCTGCAGGGCCGCTGGCTGCACCTGCGGGTGACCACCCGCCCCTATCCGATCCGGATGTGGGCCGAGGCGCACGTGCACAACGCGGTCGGCCGCCTGCCCGACACCCCCGGCACGCTCTCCTTCGACGACTACATGGTCGGCGAGCAGCAGCAGCTGATGGGGCGCTCGATGGCCGAGAAGGAGGTCTACCTCGGCGTCCAGGTGCAGACCCGCAACGTGATGGACCGCGCGGTGGAACGGGCCGCGCCGGTGCTGCGCAAGATCTTCCCTGAGGCGGTGGACGCCGAGCTGGTCGCGCTGGACAGCGAGGTGGAGCACCTGGACCAGATCCTCGGCTCCTCCGGCCTGGACGGCAGGCCGGTCACCGCCGAGGAGATGTCCTGGCTGATGCACCGCTCCTGCTCACTCGGCCTGCCCGCGCCGCGCAACCTGCCCGCGGTGCCCGGCGCGGCCTGGGAGCCGGAGGACCTGGCCTCCTTCACCGACGCCGCGGACTTCCACCAGGAGCCGTACTCGCCCAGCGTCACCGTGCGTGGCCGCACCGGCTCCAACGCCGGGGTGAAGCGGCACGTCGTGGTGCTCACCGTCGGCCTGATGCACGGCCTGCAGATCCCGGAGATCGACGACCCGTGGTTGCAGCGCTCGGACCGGCTGCCCGCGCCGGTGGAGTGGTCTGCCCGCATCTACGTGCGCAAACCCGAGGACGTCACGGGTGAGCTGCAGCGGCAGATGAACAAGGTGCGCTCGCAGGTCCGGCACTACACCGACGAGCACGACCTGGAACCGCCGCAGTCGCTGGCCCGCCAGGCCGCGCGGGTGCTGGAGATCGACGACGAGATGACCACCGGGTTCACCTCGCTGGCCACCAGGGTCCGCTCCTGGTGGCGGCTGTCGGTCTCCGGCGCCACCGAGCGCGAGGCGCTGCGGCTGGCCCAGCAGCTGGTGGACCTGTACAAGCCGAAGATCGCCATCGAGCACCCGGAAGCCCAGTTCGCGATGGCCAGGGAGTTCATCCCCGGCGAGCCGCTGGCCTCCGCCGCCTACCTGCGCCGGGGCTCGGTGTCCTGGGCCGCCTCCGCGGTGCCCACCGCCACCGCCGAGGTCGGCGACCGGCGCGGCATCCTGCTCGGCGAGACCTGCACCGCGACCCGGCGCCCGGTGGCCTGGGACCCGTGGATGGCGCAGGAGGTCCGCGAGTCCTCCGGCCTGACCGCGATGGTGGCCGGGCTGGGTGGCGGCAAGTCCTTCCTCGGCGGCGGCGTGGTCTACAAGACCCTGCGCGCCGGGGCCTACTGGACCATCCTGGACCCCTCCGGCCCGCTGGCGAAGCTGTGCGACCTGCCGGAGCTGCGGCCCTACGCGCGGCCGATCAACCTGCTCAACGCCCAGCCCGGCATCCTCAACCCGTACCGGGTGGTCGCCGAGCCGATGCTGGAGCACTTCACCGACGAGGACGACCCGGAACGCGCCTGGCGGCGGGAGCGGGCGCTGGCCGCCGCGACCCGGCGGCGGCTGGTGCTGGACGTGCTCAACGGCCTGCTGCCGTACGAGGTGGCCCGGATGCCGCAGACCAGGATCGTGCTGCTGCGCGCGGTCCGCGCGGTCGGCGGCCGGGCCACCGCGCACCCCGGCCTGGTCTTCGACGCGCTGCGCCGCGACGCCGGCGAGCACCACGAGCACGCGGTGGTGGTGGCCGACTTCCTGGACGAGATGCGCGAGCGGATGTCGCTGCTCATCCCGGAGCGGGACGCCGACCCGTACTCCGAGACCCGCGACGACCGGCTCACCGTGCTCACCATGGCCGGGCTGACCCTGCCCAAGGACGGGGTCGGCCGCGAGCACTGGACCGACGCGGAGGCCCTCGGCGTCGAGATGCTCAACCTGGCCGCCTGGCTCACCCAGCGCTCGATCTACGAGCGGCCCAAGGACATGCGCAAGGGCGTCTGGATCGACGAGGCGTTCTTCCTCTCCGAGGTGCCCACCGGCCGGGTGCTGATGAACCGCTTCGCCCGTGACTCCCGCAAGTGGAACGTCCGGGTCCTGCTCTCCAGCCAGATCCCGGCCGACTTCCTCAAGATCCAGGGCTTCGTCTCGCTGCTCGACTCGGTCTTCGTCGGCCGCCTCGACGACGAGCACGCCCAGGCCGACGCGCTGCGCCTGCTCAAGGTCCCGGTCGGCGCGGGCTACGAGCAGGTCGTGGCCAGCCTCGGCCGCCGCCCCGGCGGGGTGCGCACCTCCAACACCGAACGCGACCGCTCGCCCCGTCAGTTCATCTTCGGCGACGGCGCGGGCGGCGTGGAGCGCATCCGGATCGACTTCGGCGGCCCGCACCTGAACCACCTGCGCGGCGTCATGGACACCACCCCGGACGCCATGCGGCAGAACCTCACCGGCGCGCCCGCCCTGCCCTCGGGCCGGGTCGACGGCGTGCTGCCCGACCTGCCCCCCGAGGAGGAGCTGGAGGCGGAGTTCGCCGCCGAGCTCGGCCTGGTGGAGGACGACCTAGCGGACCCGTACACCCCTTCGACCGCACCGGACAACGAAGGGCACGGGGACAGGCATCACGTCGGCCGGGGCAGCGCACGATGATCATGTTGCTGGCGGTGGTCGCCGCCGTGCTGCTGGTCGCGGCGCGGCGGCGGGCTAAACGCAACCCCCGACCACTCCCGGCCCCCGGCCGGGGCAGGCGCCGCCTGGCCCTGACCGCGGTCATCGGCCTGCTCGGCCTGCAGATCATGCTGGGCGGCACGGCGCACGCGCAGAGCATCTGCAAGGAGGCGCCGAACCCGGACCGCCCCGGCTCGGGCATGGTGGGCGCCTTCGACGCGGCGCCGCTGGGCACCGGTGTGCCGGGCAGCGCCTACGACGAGGTCGGCTACGCGGGCCTGGTCTGGCACACCTACGACCTGGGCTGCGGTCCGGAGGGCCTGCGCAACCCGAACGCGGTGATCGACACCTGGGCGGGCAACCAGACCTTCAACATGGCCAAGGTCATCGTCGGCGCCACCAACGGCCTGCACTACGCGCTGCTCGGCGGCGAGCTGATGAAGCCGCTGGACGACCTGGTCTCCACCGGCACCATCGCGTTGTACGACACGGTCTACGCGCCCTGGTTCGGGCTGGCCGCGCTGATCCTGGCGATCTTCCTGTTCCGCCACATCTGGCAGGGCGACCTGGCCAGCATCGGCAAGCGCTCGATGTGGGCGCTGGCCGCGATCTGGCTGGCCGCGGCCACCTACCTGACCCCGCTGCTCTACACCCGCCTGCTGGACGACGTGCTGATCAAGGGCACCTCGCAGATCCAGGCCGGGTTCCTGCGCGAGGTCGGCGTGGACGAGCGGAACTCGCTGCCCACCGTGCTGCACGACCAGGTGATCTACCGCAACTGGCTGCGCGGGGAGTTCGGCTCCCCGGACAGCACCCCGGCCAAGGACCTCGGCCGGGACCTGCTGCGCGCTCAGGCCTTCAGCAAGCAGGAGGTGGCCGAGGGCAAGGACCAGGGCAAGGAGCCGATCGCCGCGAAGAAGGCCGCGTTCGAGGGCGTGGTCGGCCGCGCCGACGAGGTCGGGGCGAAGGGGCACATCCAGGGCATCGACGGCAGCCGGATGGGCGCGGGCGCGCTCGGGCTGTTCCAGTCGGTGGTCTACTCGCTGTTCCAGCTGCTGGCCAAGGCCGCGATCCTGCTCGCCCAGGTGCTGCTGCGGGTGGTCATCCTGGCCGGGCCGATCATCGGCCTGATCGCCATGCTCTACCACGCGATCCTGCGTGGCGTCGGTCGCGCGATCGGGGCGGCCCTGCTCAACGTGGTGGTCATCGCCGCGCTGGCAGGGCTGCACACCCTCCTGCTGACCTGGATCTTCGCCCCGACCAGGGGACTGGGACTGCTCGCCCAGATGGCTCTGGCCGGACTGGTCACCTTGGTGTTCTTCTTGGTGGGCAAGCCGGTGCGGCGGATCTGGCAGATGGTGGAGCTCTCCGTCGGCGCGGTCGGCAACGCGATGCCCGCGCCGCGCACCGGCCTGTGGTCGCGGCTGCGTGGCCGCGGCGGGCAGGAGCGGACGCCGCAGGACGAGTTCTGGGAGCAGGTGCGGGACGTGGATTCGGACGGGGTCACCGAGCCGAGGCGGGCCAGGCGGCGGGACCGGCCAGAGGCCTCCTACGAGGCGGCGGGGCCCGGCGGGTTCCGGGGCGATGCCTCCGGCGGCGCGCTGCCCACGGCGGGCGCGCTCACCGGGACGGTCAGCGACCGGCTGCACGAGTCCGGTGGCGGCGCGCTGGGCGCGAACCGGGCCACGGCGGCGCTGCCGTCGGGCCGGGGCAGCCGGACGGTGGACACCGCCTCGGTGTTCGACCGCAGCTGGGACCGCAACGACGAGGACGCCGTGGTGGTGCCGTCCCGCCTGGACGGCAACGCGAACAACCTGCCGGGACCCCGGCGGGCGGACATGGAGGTCGTCGCCGGGCGGCCGGTGTGGGCGGTGTACCGGCCGTCGCGCGGGGTGGAGCTCCGTGACGGCGACGCGGTGCGCGGGTAGCGAGAGGGGGAGACATGCCGATTCGGACCAACCGCGGCCGGGCCGCGGTCTACCGCAGGCTGTGGGGCTGGCCGCTGCGCTCGCCCCGGCACTTCGTGACCACGCTGGTCCTGCTCGCGGTGGTGATCGTCGGGGTGGGCATCCTGCTGCCGGAGACCGAGCCGCGCCCCGACCCGCAGCCGCAGACCGGCGGCACCAGCCAGCAGACCAGCGGCGCGCCCACCAGTGGCACCAGGGCCTTCGCCGCGCCGAGCACCAGCACGCACGCGCCGGTGACCTCCTACCCGCAGGCCGCCCCGCCGCCTGCCGCGCCCGCGCCGGAAGCGCTGGCGGTGGCCGAGTCCTGGGGCAAGGCGTGGGTGGACCACCCGGAGGGGATCACCAGCCAGCAGTGGCTGGACAAGCTGCGGCCGTTCACCACCGACGAGTACCTGGGGCAGTTGGCCTCGGTGGACCCGAGGATGGTGCCGGCGGGCAAGGTCACCGGGAAGCCGTCCTCGATCAGCGCCACGGCCAGTTCGGTGGAGGTGAAGCTGCCCACGGACGCGCTCGTGCTGCGGCTCACCGTGATCTCCACCGGGGCCGGGTGGCGGGTCGCCTCGTACACCAAGGCGGACTGACATGAAGCTCGCCCTCGCCGGTGTCGCCCTGGCGGCCACCGTGGTGGTCGCGGTCACCACCACCGGGGTGATCCGCACGGTGGTCGGCGGAACCGAGACGTACCAGCCCAAGCCCGTGGCCAACAGCCTGTGCACCCCGGACATGGACTGGGGGATCGGCGGCTCGCACCTGGGCGCGCAGGACGCGGCCAAGCTGGCCGAGGAGTCCAGGATGATCGTCGCGATGATCATCACCATCGGCCGGGAGCGGAAGCTGCCGCCGAGGGCCTGGCAGGTGGCCATCCAGGCCGGGCGCACCGAGTCCGGGCTGCGCAACCTCAACTACGGCGACCGCGACTCGGTCGGCATCTTCCAGATGCGCACCTCCATGGGCTGGGGCACGCCGCAGCAGCTGCAGGACATCCCGTACCAGATCCACAAGTTCTACGACGTGCTGCTGAAGGTGCCGAACTGGGAGAGCAGGCGTCCCGGCGACGCGGCCCAGGCGGTGGAGCGCTCGGCCTTCCCCGACCGGTACCACCGGTGGGAGTCGATGGCGGTCCACCTGATCAACCAGATCACCGACGAGACCTCCTTCGTCAGCTGCAAGCAGCTCCCGCAGCCGAGCGAGGTCGCGGCCACCGCGATCCAGTTCGCGATGAAGGAGCTGGGCAAGCCGTACGTGTGGGGCGCGGAGGGCCCGGACACCTACGACTGCTCAGGGCTGATGCAGTGGTCCTACCGGCTGGCCGGGCTGAACCTGCCGCGCACCTCCCGCGAGCAGTGGTTCGCCGGCGCGTACGTCCCGCTGCGCGAGGCCCAGCCCGGTGACATGATCTTCTGGGCGAACAACCCCGCCGATCCGAAGACCATCCACCACGTCGCGATGTACCTGGGCGACAACAAGATCCTCGAGGCGCAGCAGACCGGGGTGCCAGTGCACATCCGCAACCTGAAGTGGACCGAGGGCGAGCTGATGTCCATGGCGGTCCGCCCGAAGTCGAACAAGTCGGCCTGAGGCGACCCCAAGGGAGGCAGCGCATGTTCAGCAACGACCCGATCCCGCGCCCTGGACGGCCACCGGCCTCCAGCAGCCCGCTGGCGGACTACCTCAGCGGCGCCCGGCACGGCGTGGACAGCGGGTACGCGGTGCTGCCCCGGTCACTGGCCGAGTCCATGCCGCTGCCCTGGCAGCAGCAGATGGTGCACCTGCTCGCGGAGTTCCACCAGGCCTACGGCCACCTGCCGTGGCCGGTGTACCGGGTGGTGCCCTCGCGGTATGAGTTCCTGGTCGACCTGGACGAGGACCAGCTGGCCGAGGTCGGCTGCATCGTGGAGATCGACGGCGACGGCGAGCTGGTCTACCGGGAACGCAACGGCGCCCGCATTCCCAACCCGGAGGACAAGCGGGTCCTGGTCTCCTGCCTCGACCCGATCCCGAACCAGCAGGCGGGTTTTGTGCAGCCCGCGGTCGCCCCCCGCCCGGTGCCGCCCCTGCCAGCCAACGAACCCGCGGTCCCCCCGACGCCCCCGCCCGCCCCGCCACCGACGCCGCCCCGCGGCGAGCCGCCGATCTTCGAGTTCCCGCCGCCACCCGCGCCCTCGCCGTTCGCGGCCGGCGCGGGCATCCCGCCCGGCGCGCAGCAGACACCGCCAGCAGGCACGCCCGCGCCGGGCTTCGGTGCGCCGCCACCCGGCTATGCCAGCGGACCAGGGCTGGGCACGCCGCCCGGCATGCCGGGAATGGGCACGCCGCCTGCCCCTCCTGCCGCGCCACCGGCCAACTTGCCTGGTCAGCGGACTTTCGGGCCGCCGCCGGAGGAGCCGGAGGACACGGGCTACGACCAGCCGTTCGGGCCGACCGGCAGCGGAAACCGGCCGAACCCGTCCTGGTGACCCGCACTGCCACCGTGGCGTCGGAGTGACATGCGCTGCCCCGCATGAAAGGGTCAGTGTGTGGTGGATCTCGACGGTTGGTACTTCTGTCTGCGGCACCATGAGGTCGAGCACGGACTCGGGTGCAAGGCCGCGGAGCGCATGGGGCCCTATCCGGACCAGGCCACGGCCGAGCGCGCGCTGGAGATCTCGAAGGAACGCAACGAGGCCGCGGATGCGCAGCGGCGTAAGTGGGACGACGACGATGACTGACGGCGCATAGGCTGGCCGGCATGGGTCGAACGCCGGAGGGCGGGACCAGGGCCGCGGCGGACTTCGCCGCGATCCGGGTCGAGTTCGGCCTGCCGGGGGAGTTCCCGACCGCGGCGCTGGCCGAGGCGGAGCAGACTTCCAGTGAGACCGTGCACCGGCTGGCCAGGCGGGATGCCACCGACCTGCCGCTGGTGACCATCGACCCGCCTGGGGCCAAGGACCTGGACCAGGCCGTGTTCGTGCAGCGGCTGCCCGCCGGGTTCCGGGTGCACTACGCGATCGCGGACCTGGGCGCGGTGGTGCCGCCGGGCGGCGCGTTGGACGCCGAGGTGCGCAGGCGCGGGCAGACGCTCTACCTGCCGGACGGCAGTGTGCCGCTGCACCCGCCGGTGCTCTCGGAGGACGCGGCCAGCCTGCTGCCGGAGCAGTCCCGCAACGCGGTGCTGTGGACCATCGACCTGGACGACGACGGCGAGCCAACCGGGGTGCACGTGGAACGGGCGGTGGTCCGCTCGACCGCGCAGTTCGACTACGCCACCGTGCAAGCCGCCATCGCCGACGGCACCGTGCACCCCTCGGTGGCCGCGCTGCCCGAGCTGGGCAGGCTGCGGCGGGGGCTGGCCGTGCGGCGCGGCGCGATCGAGCTGGCCCTGCCCGAGCAGGAGATCCAGCCCGCGGGCGAAGGTGGCTGGCGGCTGGTGGTGCGGCCGCGGACCGAGGTCGACGGCTGGAACGCGGAGATCTCGCTGCTCACCGGGATGTGCGCGGCCCGGATCATGCTCGACGCCGGGATCGGCATCCTGCGCACGCTGCCCGATGCCAACGAGGGCGCGGTGCACGAGCTGCGCCGCACCGCCGCCGCGCTCGGCCTGGACTGGCCGGCGGAGATGGGCGCGGCGGAGCTGCTGGCCAGCCTGGACCCGGCCGAGCCGACCTCGCTGGCGCTGTCCGCGGACGCCACCCGGCTGCTGCGCGGCGCCGGCTACACCGCCTTCGACGGCGCGCCGCCCGAGGTGGTCACGCACGCCGGGATCGGCGCGCCCTACGCGCACGTCACCGCGCCGCTGCGGCGGCTGGTGGACCGGTTCGCCACCGAGGTCTGCCTGGCCGTGGTGGCTGGCGATCCGGTGCCGGCCTGGCTGCGCGCGGCCCTGCCCGAGCTGCCCCCGCTGATGGAGGCATCCGACCGGCTGGCCGCGCAGGTCGACCGGGCCTGCATCGACCAGGTGGAGTCCTGGCTGCTGGCCGACGCGGTGGGGCAGAGCTTCGGCGCGGTGGTGCTGCGCACGAACACCGAGGGCGGCGAGATCTTCGTCACCGAGCCGCCGGTGCTGGCCAAGTGCCGGGGCGCGGGCCTGGTGGAGGCCGAGCGGGTGCGGGTGCGGCTGGTGGAGGCGGATCCGGTGCGGCGCAAGGTGTCCTTCGAGACGGAATGACCCTCCACACCGGACGGGTTGCATAGGGTGCGAGGACAGTTCCACCACGGTCGTTGGAGGCGAAGTGAGCGAGCAGGACGTGCGCGGGTTGACGGTCGGGGTGCTCGGCGGCACCGGTCCGCAGGGCAAGGGCCTGGCCTACCGCTGGGCGCGGGCCGGGCTGAAGGTCGTCATCGGCTCCCGTGACGCCGCCCGCGCCGAGTCCGCCGCCGCCGAGCTGGCCGAGCTGAGCGGGGGCGCGGTCTCCGGCGCGGACAACGCCGCCTGCGCCACCGCCGCGGACCTGGTGCTGGTCGCGGTGCCGTGGGAGGCGCACGAGCCGACGCTGACCGCGCTGCGCGAGCAGCTCGCCGGGAAGATCGTCATCGACTGCGTGAACCCGCTCGGCTTCGACAAGCAGGGCCCGTTCGCGCTGCCGGTGGCCGAGGGCAGCGCGGCCCAGCAGGCGGCGGGGCTGCTGCCGGACTCCAGGGTCACCGCCGCCTTCCACCACGTCTCCGCGGTGCTGCTGGCCGACCCCGAGGTGTCCACTGTGGACATCGACGTGCTGGTGCTGGGCGATGACCGCGAGGCCACCGACACCGTGCGCGCGCTGGCCGACACCGTGCCCGGCATGCGCGGGGTCTTCGGCGGCAGGCTGCGCAACGCGCACCAGGTGGAGGCACTGACCGCCAACCTGATCGCGGTCAACCGCCGGTACAAGACGCACGCCGGCATCCGGGTCACCGGCGTCTGAGTGCGCGACGACCTCGGCGCGGCGGTCCGCCCCGGCAGCACACCGGGGCGGGTCGTCTCGCTGGTGCCCTCGCTCACCGAGGCGGTCGCGGAGACCGTGCCGGGCGTGCTCGCCGGGATCACCGACTACTGCACCCACCCGGTGCTGGAGCTGCCCAGGATCGGCGGCTCCAAGTACCCCAGGGTGGCCGATGTCCTTGCCGTGCGGCCGGATCTGGTGCTGGCCAACGCCGAGGAGAACCGGCCGGAGGACGTGGCCCAGCTGCGCGCCGCGGGCATTCCGGTGTGGGTGACCGCAGCCCCGGCCACGGTGCCGGCGGCGCTGGACTCCCTGGCGCGGCTCTTCCGCGAGGTCTGGGCCGCCGAACCCGGTTGGCTGGCCGAGGCCCGCGAGCTCTGGCAGGACGTCCCCGAGCCCACGGCCACCGTGCTGGTGCCGGTGTGGCGGCGGCCGTGGGTGGTGCTCGGACGGCACACCTTCGCCGGGGATGTGTTGCGCCGCTTGGGTTTCGCCAACGTCTACGCCAGCCACCCCGAGCGCTACCCGCGCCCGCCGCTGGCCGAGCTGCAGGCCTGCGGCGCGGAGCTGGTGGTGCTGCCGGACGAGCCGTACGAGTTCACCGCCACCGACGGCCCGGAAGCGTTCCGGGGCCGCCGGTGCGTGCTGCTGTCCGGCCGCCTGCTCACCTGGCACGGACCCTCGCTGGTGCGGGCCAGGACCGAGCTGGCGGCGGCCTTCAGCTCCTGAACCGGTCGGTGGCCTCGATCAGGTGGTGCAGGATGCCGGGCTCGTTGAACGCGTGTCCCGCGTCCGGCACGATGATCAGCTCCGAGCCGGGCAGCGCGCGGTGCAGCTCCCACGCGGTCGCCGCCGGGGTCACCACGTCGTAGCGGCCCTGCACCAGCACAGCCGGGATCCCGGCCAGCTTGCCCGCGTCCCTGATCAGCTGGCCTTCGGCGTAGAACCCGCCGTTGACGAAGTAGTGCGTCTCGATCCGGGCGAAGGCCGCGGCGAAGGCGGGGTCGGCGTAGTGCGCGATGTGCTCGGCGTCCGGGTACAGCCGGGTGGTCGAGCCCTCCCAGACGCTCCACGCGATCGCGGCGGGCTGCCACACCGCGGGGTCGGGGTCGGCCAGCCGCCGGTGGTAGGAGCGCAGCACATCGGCCCGCTCCGGCTCGGTCAGCACGTCCAGCACGGCCTGCCATTCTTCGGGGAAGAGGAACCCGGCGCCGCCCTGGTAGAAGAAGTCCAGCTCGGCGCGGCGCAGGGTGAAGATGCCGCGCAGCACCAGTTCGGTGACCCGGTCCGGGTGCGTCTGCGCGTAGGCCAGCGACAGCGTGCTGCCCCAGGACCCGCCGAAGACCTGCCACCGGTCGATGCCCAGGTGTTCGCGCAGCCGCTCCATGTCGGCCACCAGGTGCCAGGTGGTGTTCACCGACAGGTCGGTGGCCGGATCGCTGGCGTGCGGGGTGCTGCGGCCGCAGCCGCGCTGGTCGAAGAGCACGATCCGGTACGCCGCCGGGTCGAACAGCCGGCGATGGGCGGGCGAGGTGCCGCCGCCGGGACCGCCGTGCAGGAACACCACCGGCTTGCCCTCGGGGTTGCCGCTGGTCTCCCAGTAGACCCGCTGGCCGTCGCCGACCTCCAGCCAGCCGTGGTCGTAGGGCTCGATCTCCGGGTACAACGTGCGCACGCGTCTCTCCTCGCCTGAAGGTCTGCCAGCCCGTAGATTCAAGCGTATGGCTGCTGCCCAGTTCGGCAAGGAGACCTCGGCCAAGGGCGAGTGGGTCCGCCAGGCCAACCGGTTCACCAACCGGATCACCGCCGACGGCTCCTCCGGCTTCCCGGCCGAACGGGACCGCTACCGCCTGGTCGTCTCACTGGCCTGCCCGTGGGCGCACCGCGCGCTGATCGTGCGGCGGCTGCTCGGCCTGGAGGACGCGCTCTCCCTCGGCGTGGTCGACCCGATCCGGGACGAGCGCGGCTGGCGCTTCACCCTGGACCCGGACGGCCGCGATCCGGTGCTGGGCATCGAGTTCCTGTCCGAGGCATACCTGCGCACCGACCCCGAGTTCACCGGCCGGGTCACCGTTCCGTCCATTGTGGACATCCAGACCGGCGAGGTGGTCACCAACGACTACCCGCGGATCACCGTGGACCTGAACACCGAGTGGCACGCGCTGCACCGGCCGGGCGCGCCGGACCTGTACCCCGAGGCGCTGCGCGCGGAGATCGACGAGGTCAGCGAGGGCATCTTCACCGACGTCAACAACGGCGTCTACCGCTGCGGCTTCGCCACCACCCAGGAGGCCTACGAGCAGGCGTTCACCGCGCTGTTCGCCCGCCTGGACGAGCTCACCGACCGCCTGGCCACCCGCCGCTACCTGGTCGGCGACACCATCACCGAGGCCGACATCCGGCTGTTCACCACGCTGGTGCGCTTCGACGCGGTCTACCACGGCCACTTCAAGACCAACCGGCACAAGCTCGCCGAGCTGCCGGTGCTGTGGGCCTACGCCCGCGACCTGTACACCACACCGGGTTTCGGCGACACGGTCGACTGGGACCACATCAAGCGGCACTACTACGTCACGCACGACAACATCAACCCGACCAGGATCGTGCCACTGGGCCCCGACCTGACCCACTGGTACGAGCCACACGGCCGGGAAGCCTTGGGCGGCAGGCCTTTCGGCAACGGCACCGCACCCGCCGCACACGCCTGACCCGCATGACAGCGGCCGCCCCCGGCCGGGAACGGCCGCCGGATGTTCCTCGCGTCAGTGAAAAACGTGTTCCGGTGCCGGGAACTGCCGGCCGCGCACCTCGGCCGCGAACTCACTCGCCGCGCCGGCCATGATCCCGCCGACATCGGCGTACCGCTTGACGAAGCGCGGCGCCTTGCCCTGGTTCATCCCGGCCATGTCCTGCCACACCAGCACCTGCGCGTCGCAGTCCGGACCCGCGCCGATGCCCACGGTCGGGATGCTCAGCTCGGCGGTGACCCGCTTGGCCACGTCCGCGGGCACCATCTCCAGCACCACCGCGAACGCCCCGGCCGCCTGCAACGCCAGCGCGTCGGCGACCAGCTCCGCACCGGCGTCGCCGCGGCCCTGCACCCGGTAGCCGCCCAGGTTGTGCTCGCTCTGCGGGGTGAAGCCGAGGTGGCCCATGACCGGCACGCCGGCGCCGGTGATCGCCTCCACGTGCGGGGCGAAGCGGCGGCCGCCCTCCAGCTTCACCGCGTGCGCCTGGCCGTCCTTCATGAACCGGACCGCGGTGGTCAGCGCCTGCTCGGGGGAGACCTGGTAGGAGCCGAACGGCAGGTCGGCGACCACCAGCGCCTTGCGCACCGAGCGGGTGACCGCGCGGACCAGCGGCAGCATCTCCTCCACGGTGACCGGAAGGGAGGTCTGGTAGCCGTAGACGGTGTTCGCGGCCGAGTCGCCGACCAGCAGCACCGGGATGCCGGCCTCGTCGAAGATCTTGGCGGTGAAGGTGTCGTACGCGGTGAGCATGGGCCACGGCTCGCCGCGTTCCTTCAGCTCACGCAGGTGGTGCACCCGGACCCGCTTGGTCGGACCGCCCGTCGCGGGGGCCGCTCCGGTGCCGTAGGGGGCCTGGCCTTCGCCGTGGGACACAGCAGTCATCGTCGACCGTCCTCTCCTCGCCCCTCGAGGCCCGACCTCACGCGGGTCCCCGGGTTCGCTGGGAAATGCAGTGCCAGGCCAGCGTGACACGTGCCGGGAACCTCGGCACGGCGGTGGGAGCAGCTTCACATCCCATTGACGCGGCGCACCGCCGCTGCCACCGTGTCCGGCCGGTCCAGCGGCATCATGTGCCCGCACCGCTCGATGAGCTCGTGCGCGCCGCCGGGGACCAGCCGGGCCAGCCGGGCGTGCGCGGCCAGCAGCCGTCTGGCTTGGCGCGGGCGACCCAACGCGTCGGCCGCGGTGAGCACCAGCCAGGGCAGCTCGGGCAGCGGGTGCTCCGCGCGCACCGCCTCCAGCTCGGCGACCAGGTCCGGGTAGGCGGCCAGCTCGTCCAGGATCGCGCCCAGCACCTCCGGCCGCCGGTACACCTCGTCCACCTGCGCCGACGGCGCCACCTCGCGCCGGGTGCGGCTGGCGTTGCGCAGCACGGACCGGCGGCCGGCCGGACCGGACCACCCGGCCAGCGCCCGGCCCAGCCGCCGCAGCCCAGGCACCCGGGCCAGCGCGAGCAGCGCCCGCGCCACCACCGCTTCGCCGTCGAAGGGCCGCCCCACGCCCGGCGGCTCCGGGCTCGGGTCCAGCAGCACCGCCCCGGTCACCCGCGCCGGCCGCAGCCGGGCGTAGCCCTCCACGTGCAGTCCGGCGATGGAGTGCCCGACCAGCACCGCCCGCGCCGCGCCCGCCGCGTCGAGCACCGCGTCCAGCACGGCCACCTCGCGGGCCAGGCCGGGCGGGGTCAGCGCCGGACCGCTGCCGCCGGTGCCCGGCCGGTCGAAGCGCACCACCCGCAGGTCCTCGGCCAGCAGGTCCACCACCGCGGGCCAGTCGAACCAGCCGCCGCCCAGCCCGGCGGAGAGCACCACCACCGGCCCGCGCTCAGGACCGTCCAGCTCCACGCGCAGCAGCCCGGCGGGGGAGGGGATCAGTGACGACATCTCGCCAGCCTGCCGCATCGCCTGCGAGCAGCGGCGATCGGCAGATCGAATACGGTGAGCACCGTGAGGCGGCGCAAAGCGGACGAGGCGGCGAACCGGGTGGCCCTGCCGAAGTGGCGGAGCCGGGCCGCCGGGATCCTGGCCACCGTGGTGCAGCTGTCCGTGCTGAGC
Source organism: Crossiella sp. NPDC003009 (assembly GCF_053591555.1). NCBI lineage: Bacteria > Bacillati > Actinomycetota > Actinomycetes > Pseudonocardiales > Pseudonocardiaceae > Crossiella > Crossiella sp. NPDC003009. Next base: position 242,218 of record NZ_JBSFUA010000009.1, read on the forward strand.
TGCCTGCTGCTGTTCACCGTCACCGACCTGCACGGCGACGTGGCCGAGGACGACTACAACGCCCCGGTCGTGCTCTTCGGCGAGGTCTTCAACGCACTCGGCCTGCCGGTCGAGCCGAACATGGTGATCATCCTGGTGCTGGCCGTGCTCGGCGCGGCGCTGCGCAGGCGCAAGCGGGCCGCGCTGTGGGCGATGCTGCTGTTCCAGCTGGTCAACCTGACCATCTCGCTGAGCGTGCTGCTGCTGGCCTGGCTGACCCCTTCGCTGCTCGACCCGCCGGAGCTGGCCGACAGCATCGTGGAGTACGCCTGGTGGCGGCCGCTGGCCACCATCGCGATCTCGCTGTTCCTGCTGCTGCTCCTGCCCGCCTTCCCGGCCCGGCTGGCGATCGGGGCCTGGCGGCGGGCGCTGGCCGTGCTCGGCACCGGCATGGTCCTGGTGGTCTGGATCGGCTGGGGCCTGACCCACCTCTACCCGGACTCCGCCTTCGGCCCGACCGACCGGCTGCTGTGGGTGCTCAACCAGGTCACCGGCGAGATCCCGCCCGGCCGCCAGCTCGGCGTGGTGGACGGGCCCGGCTCGCTCAGCGTGATCCTCAGCCTGCTCGGCGCGGTGGTGCTCGGCTACGCGCTGGCGGTGTTCTTCCGCGGCGTGCGCACCCAGCGCCTGATGTCGCCGGCCGAGGAGCTGCGGTTGCGGGAGCTGCTCGGCGAGCACGGCGAACGCGACTCGCTCGGCTACTTCGCCACCCGCAGGGACAAGAGCGTGCTGTTCGCGCCGAACGGGCAGGCCGCGGTCACCTACCGGGTGCTCGGCGGCACCAGCCTGGCCAGCGGCGACCCGCTCGGCGACCCGGACTTCTGGCCGCAGGCCATCCACGCTTGGCTCTCCGAGGCCCGCCGCTACGGCTGGGTGCCCGGCGTGCTGGGCGCCTCCGAGGCGGGCGCGCACGCCTACGCCGCGGCCGGGCTGAAGGTGCTGGAGATCGGCGACGAGGCGATCCTGGAGGTCCGCGACTTCAGCCTCACCGGCAGGCACCGCCGCGCGGTCCGGCAGGCGGTGAGCAGGCTGGCCCGCGCCGGGTACACCGCGAAGATCCGGCGGCACGGCGAGATCCCGCCGCACGAGCTGGGCAAGCTGGTGGAGAAGGCCCAAGAGTGGCGGGGCGAGGGCAGCGAGCGCGGGTTCTCCATGGCGCTGGGCCGCCTGGACGACCCCAGCGACAGCCGCTGCGTGATGGTGGAGGCCTACGACGCGGGCGGCAGGCTGCGCGGGCTGCTCTCCTTCGTGCCCTGGGGCCGCACCGGGCTCTCCCTGGACCTGATGCGGCGGGACCGGGAGGCGGAGAACGGGCTCAACGAGTACCTGGTCTCCGAGCTGGCCGAGGCCAGCGGACGCCTTGGCGTGCAACGCATCTCGCTGAACTTCGCGATGTTCCGCGCGGTGTTCGAGGAGGGCGCGCAGCTGGGCGCGGGGCCGGTGCTGCGGCTGTGGAAGCGGGTGCTGAGCCTGTTCTCCCGGGTGTTCCAGCTGGAGTCGCTCTACCGGGCCAACGCCAAGTACGGGCCGCGCTGGGAACCGAGGTACCTGTGCTTCCCCGGCTCCCGCAAGCTGCCCAGGGTCAGCATCGTGGCCGGGGTCGCCGAGGGCTTCCTGCCCGCCACCCGCACCCTGCGCCGCAACTCCGCCAGGGACCTGCGCACCGGCGAGGTGGCCGCCGAGTTCGTCCGCCAGGTCGGTCAGATCGAGGACAAGGCCCGGGCCGCCCGCGCGCCGGCGGCCCGGCTGCCCGAGCAGGTCAGGGTGCGCCGCCGCAAGCTGGACCGGCTGCGCGAGCTGGGCATCGACCCCTACCCGGTGAACTACGACCGCGAGGTGACCCTCGGCGAGGTGCGGGCCGCGCACGAGGGGCTGGCCCCGGACACGCACACCGGGGTGCAGGTGCGGATCGCCGGGCGGGTGGTGGCCAAACGGGAGCTGGGCCAGCTGTGCTTCGCGGTGCTGCGCGACCTCACCGGCGAGCTCCAGGTGATGCTCGCGGTGGACGCCCTCGGCAAGGACGGCCTCGACGACTGGAAGCTCGCGGTGGACATCGGCGACCAGGTCGGCGTGCGCGGCCAGGTGGTGACCACCCGGCGCGGCGAGCTGTCCGTGCTGGCCACCGGCTGGGAGATGACCGCCAAGTGCCTGCACCCGCTGCCGGACCGGCGCAAGGGCCTGTCCGACCCGGAGGCCAAGGTCCGGCAGCGCTACCTGGACCTGGCGGTCAACCCGGAGGCCGGCCGGATGCTGCGGCTGCGCAGCACCGTGGTCCGCGCGGTCCGCGACTTCCTGCACGACCGGGACTACCTGGAAGTCGAGACCCCGATGCTGCAGGCGGTGCACGGCGGGGCGAACGCGCGCCCGTTCGTCACCCACATCAACGCCTACGACATGCGGATGTACCTGCGGATCGCGCCTGAGCTCTACCTCAAGCGGCTGTGCGTGGCCGGGGTGGACCGGGTCTTCGAGCTTAACCGCAACTTCCGCAACGAGGGCGCGGACGCCACGCACAACCCCGAGTTCACCATGTTGGAGGCCTATCAGGCCTACGCCGACTACGACACCATGCTGCGGCTGACCAGGGAGCTGGTGCAGCGCGCCGCCACCGCCGCGCACGGCGCCCCGGTCGCCAGGCACCGGGACCGGACCGGCGCGCTCATCGAGCACGACCTCTCCGGCGAGTGGCCGGTGATCGGCTGCTACGAGGCGATCTCCGCCGCGCTCGGCGAGGAGGTCACCCCGGACACCGAGGCGGCCGAGCTGCGCAGGCACAACCGGCTGGCCGGGCTGACCGTGGCCGACGACGCCGGGCACGCCCAGCTGATCCAGCACCTCTACGACCACCTGGTGGAGGCGCGCACCACCACCCCGGTGTTCTACCGCGACTTCCCGGCCGAGGGCTCCCCGCTGACCCGCCGCCACCGCACCGACCACCGGCTGGCCGAGCGCTGGGACCTGGTCGCCTTCGGCAGCGAGATCGGCACCGCCTACTCCGAGCTGACCGACCCGGTGGAGCAGCGGGACCGGCTTGAGGCGCAGTCGCTGCGCGCGGCCAGCGGCGATGTGGAGGCGATGGAGCTGGACGAGGACTTCCTGCGCGCGCTGGAGTACGGCATGCCGCCCACCGGCGGGCTGGGCATCGGGGTGGACCGGCTGCTGATGATGCTCTCCGGGGCCTCGATCCGGCAGACCGTGCTGTTCCCGTTCGCCCGTCCGCTGGGCAGGCGGCGCTGACACCGGAGGCGCAACCGCCCCGAGTGTGCGCCGTTTCGCAGCCGGACACCGCGTTCCGGGGCAGGATCAGCCCATGGTTGTGCGCACCCGGCTGCCCACCCTGATCATCGGTGGCGGCTACCTGATGATCGGCGTGCTCGGGTTGAACGCGCCGGGCAAGACGCTCTTCGGCCTGTTCACCGCCGACCTGCCGCACGCCTGGCTGCACCTGGCGCTGGGCGCGGTGCTGGTGGCCGGCGGCACCGCGGGCGGCCGCTGCGGCACCGGCGCGCAGCTGCTCTCCGGCGCGCTGGCCGGCGCCGCGGGCACCCTCGGCCTGGCGCTGACCGGGTACGGCCCGTTCCTGGCCACCACCGCGGACAACGTGCTGCACCTGGGCACCGCGCTGCTGCTGCTGGTGCTCGGCCTGGCCACCGCGGTGCGCACCCCGCCTGCCCGGCCCGGCCGGTACCCGCCGCTGTCGGTGGCTAGCTACTGCGGGCGCTGAACCCGTCGGTGACCACCCGCAGCAACCGCTCCCGCTGTTCGAGGTCACCGGACTGCTCGCCCAGCCAGGCCACCGAGGCGGCCAGCGCCAGCACGTCGAGCGCGGGCACGTCCGCGCGCACCACGCCGGCCCGCTGCAGGTGCTCGACCAGCCGCCGCCCGGCGTCGTTCATCGCGTGACAGGCCTCGTACAGCGCTGAGCCCGGCGTGCGCATCACCGCCAGCGCCGAGGCCGGCAGCCCCCGGTACTGGGTGATCCGCTCGGTGAACAGCACCAGCAGCTCGGTCAGCGCCTGCTCCGGCGGCAGCTCGGTGAGCCGCTCAGCGGCCGCCCGCAGGCCTTCGAACTGCTCCCGCAGCAACGCCTCCAGCAGCGCGTCCCTGGTCGGGAAGTGCCGGTACAGGGTGCCGATGCCGACCCCCGCGGTGCGCGCCACCTCCTCCAGCGAGGCCTCGGTGCCGTCCCGCCGGAACAGCTCCTCGGCCGCGGCCAGCAGCCGCTCGTAGTTACGCCGGGCATCAGCGCGCACAGCTCACCCCTTGCTAACCGGAGGCAGCCTCCGTAAGTTATCCGGAGGCACCCTCATCTTATTCGCATCGGCAGGGAGAGACTGACATGACCGTGGAGCTGGGGCGGGTCGGCGTGTGGACCTGGGCGTTCGAGCAGATGCCGTGGCCGCGGGTGCGCGCGGCGGCGCGGGAGATCGAGGAGCTGGGCTACGGCGCGCTGTTCTTCGGCGAGATGGACGGCAGGCCCGCGCCCACCCAGGCCGCGCTGCTGCTCGCGGCCACCGAGCGGATCGTCATCGTGCCCAGCGTGGCGATCATCTACCGGCACCACCCGGCCACCCTGGCCCAGGCCGAGCGCACCCTGGCCGAGGCCTTCCCCGGCCGGTTCGCCCTGGGCCTCGGCGTCAGCGACCGCAAGCACATGGAGGACCGCGGCCACACCTGGCGGCCGCCGGTGCGGGCCATGCGGGAGTACCTGGCCGCGATGGACGCCGCCCCGCTGACCGGCCCGGCAGGCCCGCCCTCGCCCCGGCTGCTGGCCGCGCTCGGCCCGAAGATGGCCGGGCTGGCCGGCGAGCGGACCTGGGGCGCGCATCCCTACTTCATGCCCGTGCAGCACACCGCCTACCTGCGCGAACTGCTCGGCCCGGAGCCCAAGCTGGTGGTGCACCAGAACGTCGCGGTGCACCGGGATCCGGCCGAGGCCAAGCGGCTGGCCCGCGCCTCGCTGGCGCCCTGGCTGGCCATCGGCGACCGGAGCTCCTCCCGCTGGCGGGTGATCCAGGAGCTGACCGGCCTGACCGAGGCCGACCTGGCCGACGGCGGCAGCGACCGGCTGGTGGACGCCATGGTCGCGCACGGCGACCCGGACATGATCGCCGAGCGGGTCCGCGCCCAGTTCGACGCGGGCGCGGACCACGTGTGCGTCAGTGTCGCCACCGACTACGGCGTGCCCGAGCTCTGCCTGCCCGAGCTGCGGGAACTGGCGAAGGTGCTGCTCTAGCGGTTGTTCTCCCGCCACAGGTTGGTGATCGGCAGCCGCCGGTCCCGCCCGAACGCCTTGAAGGTGATCTTGGTGCCCGGCGGGTACTGGCGGCGCTTGTACTCCGCCCGGTCCACCAGCTGCAGCACCCGCTCCACCAGCGGCTGGTCGAACCCGGCCGCGAGCAGCTCGGTGAAGCCCTTGTCGCCCTCGACGTAGTCGTCCAGCACCGCGTCCAGCAACGGGTAGTCCGGCAGGCTGTCGGAGTCCTTCTGGTTCGGCCGCAGCTCAGCCGAGGGCGGCTTGCTGATCGAGTTCTCCGGGATCGGCGGGATCTCGCCGCGCTTCTCCGCCTCGGCGTTGCGCCAGCGGGCCAGTTTCCAGACCAGCGTCTTGGGCACGTCCTTGATCGGGGCGAACCCGCCGACCGCGTCGCCGTAGATGGTCGAGTAGCCCACCGCCAGCTCGGTCTTGTTGCCGGTGGCCAGCACCAGGTGCCCGTGCTGGTTGGACAGCCCCATCAGGGTCACGCCGCGGGCGCGGGCCTGCACGTTCTCCTCGGCCAGCCCGGTCAGCCCGAGCTGCTCCACGAACACCTTGACCACGTCCCCGATCGGCCGGGTCTCGTAGTGCGTGCCCAGCCGCCTGGCCAGCTCGGCCGCGTCGGAGCGGGAGTGCTCGGAGGAGTACGCGCTGGGCATGGACACCCCGTGCACCGCGTCCGCGCCGAGGGCGTCCGCGGCCAGCGCGGCCACCACCGCGGAGTCGATGCCGCCGGAGAAGCCGAAGACCACCGAGCGGAAACCGTTCTTGCCCACGTAGTCGCGCAGGCCGGTGACCAGCGCGTGCCACACCTCGGCCTCGTCGCTGAGCGGTTCGGCCACCGGGGGAGCGGGCTGCGGCTCGTAGGCCGGCAGCGGCCGCTCGCTGAGCACGGTCCGGCTGACCTCGAACCCGCCGATGTCCCCGGTCCCGGTGTGCCCGCCGGCCGGCAGGTCCAGGTCGAGCACGGTGAGGTGCTCGACGAACTGCGGCGCCCTGGTCAGGATCTCCCCGTCCGCGCCGACCACCAGCGAGTCGCCGTCGAAGACCAGCTCGTCCTGGCCGCCGACCAGGTTCACGTAGGCCATCGGCGCCCCGGCCTCCGCGGCCCGCCTGGCCACCAGCGGCCCCCGCACGTCGTCCTTGTTGCGCTCGTACGGCGACCCGTTGATGCAGACCACCAGGTCCACCCCAGCCTGCCCGTAGGCCGCCACCGGCCCGCCGTCCTGCCAGATGTCCTCGCAGATCACCACGCCGACGTCCAGCCCGTGCAGGCGCACGATCGGCAGGGTCCGCCCCGGCACGAAGTAGCGGAACTCGTCGAAGACGCCGTAGTTGGGCAGGTGGTGCTTGGCGCAGCGGGCGACGACCTTGCCGTCCTGGATGAGCGCGGCCGCGTTGCGCGGGCCCGCCTCGTCCCGGTCCAGGTAGCCGACCACCACCAGCGCCTCGCCGCAGCCCGCCGCGGCCAGGCGCTCGGCCAGCTCGTCCACGGCCGCCCTGGAGGCGGCGGCGAAGGACTGGCGCAGCGCCAGGTCCTCCACCGGATACCCGGTGAGCACCATCTCGGGGAAGGCCACCAGGTGGGCGCCGGCCTGCACGGCCTTGCTCGTCCACTCCACGACCATCTTCGCGTTTCCGACCAGGTCGCCGACGCAGGCGTTGACCTGTGCCAGGGCGATGCGCAACTGCGTCATGTTCCTATCTTCTCCCACGACTCCGGGTATGTAACCGCACCTAGATAGTTTTCGCCTGGCAGTATCGAACAGGTGGACCGCCGCCTGACACCCGCCCTCGCCGTGCTGCTGCTGACCGCGGCCTGCGTCAATCCGGTGGCGGGTGGCCCAGCCGAACCCGTCCAGGTGGAGCAGCGTGGACCAGCAGGCGCGGTGCCGCCAGGTCTGGAGAACTTCTACGGCCAGCGCCTGGGCTGGGGCCGCTGCGAGAGCTACGTCCGCGCCGAGGACCAGGCACTGGCCTTCCTCCGCAGGGACGCCCAATGCGCCCGGCTCACCGTCCCGCTGGACTACGCCAAACCCGAGGGCCGCACCATCACCCTCGGCCTGCTCCGCCGCCCGGCCACCGAACCGGCCCAGCGGATCGGCGCGCTGGTGGTCAACCCCGGTGGGCCGGGCGGCTCCGGCATGAGCGCCGCGGCCACCCTCGGCACCGCCACCCCCGGCCAGCGGCTGGAGCTCACCCGCCGGTTCGACCTGGTCGGCTTCGACCCGCGCGGGGTCGGCGCCAGCGAACCCCAGGTGCGCTGCCGCACCGACGCCGAACGCGACGCCGAACGCCTGGACTCCGACCAGGACACCTCGGCCGCGGGCATCGCGCAGACCGAGGCCGAGGAGAAGGACCTGGCCACCCGGTGCTCGCAGCGGGCCGGGGACGACCTGCTGGCCACCGTCGGCACCAGGGACGTGGCCAAGGACATGGACGTGCTGCGCTCGGCCCTCGGCGAGCCCAAGCTCAGCTACCTCGGCTACTCCTACGGCACCCGGATCGGCACCGCCTACGCCGAGGCGTTCCCGGGCAACGTGCGCGCGATGATCCTGGACGGCGCGCTCGACCCGGACCAGGACCCGGCCGCCGAGCTGGTGGCCCAGGGCGCGGGCTTCCAGAAGGCCTTCGACACCTTCGCCGCCTCCTGCGTCCGGCAGTCCTCCTGCGCGCTCGGCCAGACCGCCGAAGGCGCCGTCCCCGCCTTCCGCGCGCTGATGAAACCCCTGCTCAGCGCCCCGATTGAGGTGCGCGGCGGCCGGAAGCTGTCCTACTCCGACGCCACCACCGCGGTGATCCAGGCGCTCTACAGCGAACAGCTGTGGGAACCGCTGCGCACCGGCCTCACCGAGCTCAAACAGGGCAGGGGCGAGACCCTGCTGCGGCTGGCCGACGCGTACTACGGCCGCGGCGGGGACGGCAAGTACAGCAACCTCAACGACGTCTTCACCGCGATCCGCTGCGTGGACGACCCCCGCACCACCGACCCGGACCAGCGCCGCGAGCTGGACCGCCGCTACCGCGCCGCCGCGCCCTTCCTGGACGACGGCAACCCGCCCAGCCCGGCCCGCGACGCCTGCGCGTTCTGGCCGGTCCCGGTGACCAGCCAGCCGCACCTGCCCAAGGTGGACGGCCTGCCCAAGGTGCTGGTCGTCTCCACCACCGGCGACCCGGCCACGCCGTACCAGGCCGGGGTGGAGCTGGCCCAGGCGCTCGGCGCGGAGCTGCTCACCTTCGAGGGCACCCAGCACACGGTGTTCGCCCAGGGCAACGCCTGCGTGGACACCGCGGGCACCCGCTACCTCGTCGAGGGGACCCCGCCGGCCCCTGGCACCCGCTGCACCGGCTGAACCGGCGTGTCCTGCTCTGCGCGTCCCGCGCGCGCCGGGCAGAGTGGCCAGGTGATCCCGATCAAGGCCGTTGGCCTGTCCGCCGCGGCGCTGCTGCTGGCCGCCTGCACACCGAGCGCCCCCGAACAGGCGAAACCAGACCCGGCGCTGGAACGGCTGTACGCGCAGAAACTCAGCTGGGGCCCGTGCCAGCCGCTGGCCGCGAACCCGGCGCAGAAGGAGCAGTTCGGCGCGCAGGGCCTGGAGTGCGCCAAGCTCACCGTGCCGCTGGACCACGCCAAGCCGGGGGAGAAGACCATCAGCCTCGGCGTGCTCCGGCTCGCCGCCACCGAGCAGGCCAACCGGATCGGCTCGCTGGTGTTCAACCCCGGCGGACCCGGCCAGTCCGGCATGAGCCACCTGGCCACCGAGGGCCCCAAGGCCGCCGAGCTGCGCAAACGCTTCGACCTGGTCGGCTTCGACCCGCGCGGTGTCGGCGCCTCCGAACCCAAGGTCCGCTGCCTGGAACCGGCCGAACGCGACGCCCAGCGCCTGGTGCACATCGACCCCAAGGCCCCCGACGCGGTCGCCAGGACCGAGGCCGAGGCCAAGCTCGTCGCGGACAAGTGCGCCGAACGCACCGGCAAGGACGTGCTCGCCGTGCTCGGCACCCGCGAGGTGGCCAAGGACCTGGACCTGCTGCGCGCCGCCCTCGGCGACGCCAAGCTCAGCTACGTCGGCTACTCCTACGGCAGCCGGATCGGCACCGCCTACGCGGAGAACCACCCGGACAAGGTCCGCGCCATGGTGCTGGACGGCGCGGTCGACCCCGGCCAGGACCTGGCCGCCGCCCAGCTCGCCCAGGAGGAGGGCTTCGCCAAGGCCTTCGACGCCTTCGCCAAGGACTGCGCCAAGCAGGCCACCTGCGCGCTCGGCCGCAAGGCCGAGCAGGCCGAGGACAAGCTGGACGCGCTCACCGAACCACTGGGCAAGAACCCGCTCAAGGTCGGCGACCGCAAGCTCTCGGCCAGCGACGTCAGCGTCGCGCTGACCGCCGCGCTCTACAGCCAGGAGCAGTGGCCCACCCTCAACCTGGGCCTGCTCGCCCTGCAAGCCGGCCAGGGCGAGCTGCTGCTGGCCTTCGCCGACGCCTACCTGGGCCGTGCCGAGGACGGCAGCTACGGCGCCGACACCGACGTGCTGATGGCGGTGAACTGCGTGGACACCCCGCCGGTCACCGACCGCGCCCAGGTCGAGGCGAACACCCGCAAGATCGCCGACAGGCTCCGCGAGCTGCGCGGCGGCCGCCCCGACCGGGACCCGCCGGTGGCCGCGCTGGACGTGTGCGCGCACTGGGCGGTGCCGCCCACCAGCAAGCCGCACCAGCCCAAGGCGGACGGCCTGCCGCGCACCGTGGTCGTCTCCACCACCGGCGACCCGGCCACCCCGCACCAGGCAGGCGTCGACCTGGCCAAGGCGCTCAACGCCCAGCTGGTCACCGTGGAGGCCACCCAGCACGGCGCCTTCCTGCTGCGCGGCAACAAGTGCGTGGACGAGCCGGTCACCCGCTACCTGGTCGACACCACACCGCTCCCGGACAGCCCCCGCTGTTCCGGCTGACCGAGCATTTAGGGTTGTGCCCATGGATCGCCAGCAGGAATTCGTGCTGCGCACGCTGGAGGAACGCGACATCCGGTTCGTCCGGCTGTGGTTCACCGACGTGCTCGGCTTCCTCAAGTCGGTAGCCGTCGCCCCGGCCGAGTTGGAGGGCGCCTTCGCCGAGGGCATCGGCTTCGACGGGTCCGCGATCGAGGGCTTCGCCCGGATCTACGAGTCCGACATGGTCGCCAAGCCCGACCCGGCCACCTTCCAGGTCCTGCCGTGGGAGACCGCCGACGGCGAGCTGTACTCCGCGCGCATGTTCTGCGACATCACCATGCCGGACGGCTCGCCCTGCTGGTCCGACCCCCGGCACGTGCTGCGCCGCACCCTGTCCAAGGCCAGCGAGGCCGGGTTCACCTGCTACGTGCACCCCGAGATCGAGTTCTTCCTGCTGCGCAGCCTGCCCAACGACGGCACCGAGCCCGAGCCCGCGGACAACGGCGGCTACTTCGACCAGGCCAGCCACGACACCGCCCCGCACTTCCGCCGGCACGCCATCGAGGCGCTGGAGGCGATGGGCATCTCGGTGGAGTTCAGCCACCACGAGGGCGCGCCCGGCCAGCAGGAGATCGACCTGCGCTACGCCGACGCGCTCACCATGGCCGACAACGTGATGACCTTCCGGTACGTGGTCAAGGAGGTCGCGATCAAGGACGGCGTGCGCGCCTCCTTCATGCCCAAGCCCTTCTCCGACCAACCGGGCTCCGGCATGCACACCCACGTCAGCCTGTTCGAGGGCGACCGCAACGCCTTCTACGACAGCGAGGACCCCTACGAGCTCTCCGGCACCGGCAAGGCCTTCGTGGCCGGGCTGCTCAAGCACGCCAGGGAGATCAGCGCGGTCACCAACCAGTGGGTCAACTCCTACAAGCGGCTCATCGTCGGCGGCGAGGCCCCGACCGCGGTCTGCTGGGGCCACGCCAACCGCTCCGCCCTGGTCCGGGTGCCGATGTACTCCCCAGGAAAGGCCAGCTCGCGCCGGGTGGAGATCCGCAGCATCGACTCCGCCTGCAACCCGTACCTGGCCTACGCCGTGGTGCTGGCCGCCGGGCTCAAGGGCGTCCGCGAGGGCTACGAGCTGCCGCCGCCCACCGAGGACGACGTGTGGTCGCTCACCGAGTCCGAGCGCCGCGCGGCGGGCTACGACAGCCTGCCGCAGAACCTCACCGAGGCGCTGACCGCGATGGAGAACTCCGAACTGCTCGCCGAAACCCTGGGCGAGGGCGTCTTCGACTACTTCCTGCGCAACAAGCGCGCGGAATGGGACGCCTACCGCCGCCAGGTCACCCCTTATGAGCTGCGGACCTACCTCCCGATGCTGTGAACCCCTTGACCGCTGGACCATCCGGAGGATGAGGTGGGAGCATGCGCCGCCTCCGGATGGTCACCACCCTCGCGGGTGAGCTGGACGCGGCCACCATCCCCCGGCTCCAGTCCAGGATGGCCACCGGCGAGTTCACCCCGACCGAGCTGACCACCGCCTACCTGCACCGCGTCCAGGCGCTGGATCCGCAGCTGCGCGCCATCCTGCGCACCGACCCGGCCGCCCTCACCGCGGCCAGGGCCAGCGACGAACGCCACAAAGCGGGCGCCCCGCTCGGTCCGCTGGACGGCATCCCGTTGCTGCTCAAGGACAACATCGGCGCGGGCGTCACCACCGCGGGCTCCCGGGCGCTGCGCACGCACCAGCCCGCCGACGCCTTCCTGGTCCGCAAGCTCAAGGCCGCCGGCGCGATCGTGCTGGGCAAGGCCAACCTCTCCGAGTGGGCCAACTTCCGCTCCACCGCCGCCACCTCCGGCTGGTCCGCTCTCGGCGGCCAGACCGCGAACCCGCACGTCCTGGACCACAACCCGGCAGGCTCCTCCTCCGGCTCGGCCGCCGCGGTGGCCGCCGCACTGGCCCAGGTCGCCATCGGCACCGAGACCGACGGCTCGATCGTCTGCCCGGCGGGGGCCACCGGCGTGGTCGGCCTCAAACCCTCCCTCGGCCTGGTCAGCCGCACCGGCGTGATCCCGATCTCAGCCGAGCAGGACACCGCCGGACCACTGGCCCGGCACGTGGTCGACGCCGCGCTCACCCTCGCCGTGCTGCGCGGCCCCGACCCCGCCGACCCGGCCACCCAGCACATCCCGCCGCACACCGACGAGCCGGTCACCCTGGCGAACCGCCGGCTCGGCCTGTGGCGGCTGGCCGGCGTGGACCAGGCCACCGACCGGGTCATCACCCAGGCCGTCGAGGCGCTGCGCAGGGCAGGGGCCACCGTGGTCGAGGTCGACCTGCCGCACCAGCGCGAGATCAGCGACGGCGAGTTCCCCTGCTTGCTCACCGAGTTCCGGCACGACCTGGACCGCTACCTGGCCGCGCACCCGCCCTTCCCCTGCGGCCCGCGCGACCTCGCGCACCTGGTCGAACTGAACCGGGCGGACCCGATCGAGCTAACCCACTTCGGCCAGGAACTCTTCGAGCAAGCCCTGGCCGCGCCGCCCCGCACCGACCCCGGCTACCGGGACCGGCGCGCCCGGATCACCGCGCTGGCCCGCGAAGCCATCGACGAAACCCTTGCCGCGCAACAACTCGACGCCATCATCGCGCCCAGCAACGCCCCCGCCTGGCGCACCGACTACCAGACGGGCGATGACTACCGGCTCAGCTCCGGCACTCCGGCCGCGGTCGCGGGTTACCCGAACGTGTCAGTTCCGGCAGGATTCGCCGGACCCCTCCCCATCGGCCTGTCGATCTTCGCAGGCCGCTGGCAGGACGCCAGGGTGCTCGCCATCGCCGCCGCTTTCGAGCAGGTCAACCCGGTACGCAGGGCTCCGCTGCTGTTGCCGGGGCTCGCCGTCAACGATCTTGGGGCCGCCCGTTGAGTGATCAACAGGACGCTGTCACGGACTCGGGGAACGACCCGGCGGCGGCTAGGTTGGCCGATGTGACCGAAACCTTCGTCACCGCCCAGCCGTTGGCCGTGCCGCGTGTCGAGCTGCCCGACCCGCCGCAACCAGCGGGCACGCCCGCACCGGAGGCCGCGCCGCCGGTCGTGCTGCGCGCCTGCACGGTGGCCACGAGGGCCCAGCTGCCCGCGGTCCGCGTGCTCACCACCTCCTTCCTCGGCCACCACCGGGACGGCCAGTTCATCGCACTGGTCGTGGACGCCGATCCGGACGCCGCCGGACCCGGCGTGCTGACCCCGGCCGACATCGGCGTGGCCACCGACGAGCTGCACCGCCTGGCCACCGCCTGCACCGCCCGCGAGCTGTGCGCGGTGCTGCAGCCCCGGCTGCTCGCGCACCTGCTCGCCGAGGGCGGCCCGGTGCTCTACCTGGACCCCAGCGTGGTGGTGCTGGACTCGGTCGCCGAACAGGTCCTCTCCGCCGCCGCCCGCGTCCCGGTGGTGCTGGTGCCCAGGGTGCTGCGCCCGCTGCCCCGCGACGGCCGCCGGCCGGCCCCGGAGGAACTGCTCGCCGCGGGCACCTTCGACCCCGGCTTCCTCGCGGTCACCCCCGGCGCGGAGGAGTTCCTGGCCACCTGGGCCGACCAGGTGCACCAGGCCCCGAGCGCCGCGGGCGCCTTCCTCGACGGCGCGCCCGCACTGGTCGACCACCAGGTGCTGCGCGACCCCGGCATCGGCGTCTCCGCCTGGAACGCCGCCCAGCGCGCGGTCCGCAGGGATGAGGCAGGCACCCTGCTGGTCGACCAGACCCCGCTGCGCACCGTGCACTTCGCCGGGTTCGACCCGCAGCGACCGTGGCTGCTCTCCGCCGAGCTCGCCGACCGGCCGAGGGTGCTGCTCTCCGAGCACCCGCCGCTGGCCGAGCTGTGCGCCGGCTACCGCAACGACCTGGTCCGGGCCGGACACACCGCGCACCCGGCGGCCTACCGCTTCGGCGCGGTCGCCGACGGCATCCCGCTGCCAGCCGAGCTGCGCCGCGAGTGGCAGGCCGCGCAGAACGTCGACGTGCCACCGCCACCGGCCTTCGGCGTCACCGCCGCGGAGTTCCTCCGCTGGGCCTGCGCGCCAGGCGACCCGATCCAGGCCGCCGCCGGTGGTTCCCGCTGGGCAGCGGCCCTGTGGCGGGAGGACCCCGCCCTCCAGGAGCGCTACCCGGACCCCTTCGACAACGACGCCGCCGCCTTCCGCGAGTGGTGCGCGGGCACCGGGGTCGCCACCGGCCGCCTGCACCCCAACGCGGTGCCCCGCGCGGACGCCGGTCGCGGCCCGATCCTGATCGACCAGCTCGGCGTCAGCGTGGTCGGTTCCGGACCGGAGGCCGACCTGCTGCGCGCCGCGGTGCGCGCCTCCGGCCTGCCCTCGGCCGACGAACCCAGCTACCCGGTGGTGCTGCGCTGCGCAGGCGCGCCCAGCCCGCCCGCGGACCGGTACGTGATCAGCGTGCTGCCCGAGCCCGGCGCCCGGCCAGGACCGGCCAGCGAGCTCTGGGTCGCCTCCGACACCAGCCGCAACGCCCTGCAGCGCACCGGCTGGCCGCCGGTGCGCACGGTGCCGCTGCCGGTGGTGGACCGCGGCGCGGTGGACGCCGAGACCCGCGGCGCCGCCCGCGACCGGCTCGGCCTGGCCGACGGCGTGGTCTTCGCCGCCACCGTCGACCACTCCGCCGAACGCCAGGGCAACGCGCTCGGCCTGGTCGCCGCCTTCCTCGCCGCCTTCCCCGACCGGCACGACGTGCACCTGTTGCTGCTGGTCAACGGCGCGCACCAGCACCCGGAAGCAGCCGAGCGACTCCGTCTGGCCACCGCCTCGGACCCCCGGGTCATCCTGGTCGAGGAGACCAGGGGCAACGCGCTGCTGGACGCCGCCGACTGCGTGGTCTCGCTGCACCGCGCCGAGGGCGTGCCCGGCGACCGCACCGCGCTGGTGCTGGCCTCCGCCGCCACCAGGGGCCTGCCCGTGCTGGCCACCGAACAGGGCGCCATCGCCGAGCTGCTCGGCTCCGACGCCGCCATGCTGGTGCCCTGCCACCCCGGCGGCCGCGAACCCGACGCCCAGGCCGCGGTCCGGCTGCTGCGCGCGATCGCGGACAACCCGGAGACCGCGGCCAAGCTCGGCGCGGCCAGCCGCGAGTACCTGCTGCGCACCAGGGGCGTCGCGGTCGCGGGCGAGCAGATCAGGGAACGCGTCGAACAGGCCTTCCGCGCCTGGCGCACCCGCCGCGCCGCGGCAAGGCACGGCCACGGCGAGGACCCGCTGCGCCCGCTCCAGTCCGCCAAGCACGCGCTGCTGCGCCGCGCCGATCCCGGCGTGGAGAGCCGGATGCCGATGGCCCCGCAGCTGCGCAAGGCCGTGTTGCGGGTGCTCAGCCACTACGACAACCACCTGCGCGAGGTGCTCAGCGCGGTGGTCGACGGCGTCGAGCGCACCGCCAGCGAGCTGGCCCGCCGCCAGCACGAGATCGAGTCCGGTGACGTTGGCGGGCACGACCTGGCCGCCGAGGTCGCCGAGCTCACCGACCGGCAGGCCCAGCTGGACGACCAGCTGGTCGGCGTGGACGACGGCGTGGTCAGGGCCCGCGCCGACCTGGCCGCGCACGGTCGGCGGATGCGCGCCATCGAAGAGGCGGTGACCAGCCAGTCCGGCACCAGGGACAAGCAGGTCGCCGAGCTGGCCGACCGGATCGACCGGCTGACCATCGCGCTGGACCGGACCCTGGACCGCATCGACGACCTCGAGTCCCGGATGGCCTCCTCGCTGCGCGAACGTGACAGCAGGCTCGGCGCTGGCATCCGCGCCGCGGAGGAGGCCCGGCGCAACGCCGACTCGCTGCGCCGGGTGGTGCTGCGCGAACACCAGCGCACCACGGTCGAGCCGGCGGACGCGCCACCGGCCTCGGTGGTGCTCACCGAAGCCGGCCTGATGCGCCTGCCCAGCGAGGACGCGCTGATGCTGCCGCTGCTGTCCAGCAACGGGGTGTGGCAGCCCGAGGTGTGCGCCCTGATCGACTCCTTGCTGGAGCCAGACGGGGTGTTCGTCGACGTCGGCGCCTACGTCGGCTACCACTCGATCCGGGTGCTCAGCAGGCTGGGCACCTCCGGCGCGGTGGTCGCGGTCGAACCCGACGCCACCTCCAGGGAGCTGCTGCGCCGCAACGCCGAGCTGAACCTGCCCGGCCCGGTCGCCGAACGGCTGGCCGTGCTGGACGTGGCCGCCTGGGACACCGCCACCACCCTCGGCGCCCGCCCCGCGCTCTCCGGCGGCATCGAGGTGTACGAGGCCGAACCGGACGCCGAGGTCGAGCGGGTGCAGGCGGTCCGGCTGGACAAGTCGATCGAGGCGCTGCCGGAGATCGGCCAGCTCAGGCTGTCCGTGGTCAAGGTGAACGCCCCCGGCTTCAGCCACCGCGCGCTCGGCGGCCTGGTCCGCCTGCTGCGCCGGGACCGACCACACGTCGTGTGTTCGTTCGCGCCCCGCGCCGTCACTGAACAGGGTGCCGATCCGATCGCGGTGCTGCAGGAGTTCCGCGTGTGGGGGTATGAGCTGGTGCCCGTTGGCTCCGATGAGTCACGAGAACCAGCCGACATCGTCCAGTTGGCCGACGCCCGGACGGGCCTAGGCAGCGCGCTGCACCTCTGGTTGCGTCCCAAGGAGCGCCGGAGCTGATCGCGGACCGGGGGGTTGATCGTCCGTCAAGCCCCTGGCCAGGCGATTTGACTTCTGCGCCAGGCCTGCGTAACTTTCTCTCTGCCAGCGCGGAACGGCCCCGGGAAAGACGCGGGGACGGGCGCGGCGAGAAAAGCTTCCAGGACAAACAAGCCCCGGAACAGCTGTCGGCCTCTGCGGCGGGCGGGTGTGCGGTGTTGCGTGTGTTCTTTGAGAACTCAACAGTGTGCCGATGTAAGCCAGTAGAGCTTGTATCTTGTAACCTCGTCTAGAGGTTCCTTTGAGATCACATTGATAAAGGATTGCGTCTAGCGATCTGACAGTCTGTGATCAGACACCATTCATTGATGGAGAGTTTGATCCTGGCTCAGGACGAACGCTGGCGGCGTGCTTAA